>JACPFR010000010.1 GCA_016182905.1 Elusimicrobiota bacterium | reverse complement strand
GAGGAAGTTGTTTGCTGACTTCCGCCCACTGCTTCTCGGTCAATTCTCGCCAGGCCATGCGCCATCTCCCTGCTGAACAGGCATTCCTCGGCGGAAGAACCAATCATGCAATTTTCAGCAGGGTTGTTGGATGACTTCTAGTCAGAAATCTTCTCCAGACAATCCTTTTCTTCCACATCGTACTGTTTCAGGCCCCGTTGGATCTCGGAGATTTTCCCTTCGGCCACTGTACCGATGGCCCAGCCGATATCGAACGTCTGCTTGACCGTGAGCACCACTATGGCCGCGCCTGCGGCAGTGGTCGCGGCGCCCGACAGGGTGAGAGTCGCGGTCACGCGCAAGGCCGTGCCTCTCCCGGCGAGCGTGAATAGCCTTCCCGCCCTCGCCGCGCTCGCTATCCGAGCCGCCCTCGCGGCCCTCATCGAGGCGGCAATGGCCTCTTCGGCCTCGGCGGCAGCGGTCGTCGCCGTCGCAGACTTCGCGATCGTCACGGTGTCCGAGGCAGAGATCGGGCCGGCGTCCCGGCTCCCCACGGATGGGGCCGGAACAGGTTCCTCCTCCATCGGATCCGCGGGTTCCTCCGGATCTTTCTTATCGGGGTCGTAATGATCCAGCTCGTCGTGGCTCCGCTCCGATGTGTCGCGGACCTTCTCGACCTTGGTCTCATCGTTCGACACCTGTATAACCAAGGGCGCAGCTCCGCTCGCGTCGGTCGGGACCGACACCGATTGCGTGGACGCCGTCCCGTCCCACTCGAACGTGAACTTCACCGAGTGTCCGGACAGCGGGACCTTGCCGCCTTTGCAGGAAACCGCCACGGAGACTTCGAACGGCTCCGCACCCGCCTTCGCGGGGGCTGAAACCTTCACAAGCTCGCAAGTGGGTTTGGGAGGCGGGGGCGGCGGAGGTGCCGGTTCAGATTTCGGAGCCGGAGCGGCCTTGGCGACCGCCGGAGCCTTGGGCGTCGGAGTGCCGCTGCCTTTGAACAGCTTCCCGATCCCCCGAAACAGCGCGGGGATGCCTTTGAGGACGAGCACCGCTCCCAATTCCCCGAGGGCTTGACCCAGCTCCGCGCTGCCGTTGCCGGAGTACCCCCCCGAGTAGGACGAACTCGGGGAACTCCCCCCGCCGCAGTTTTGCACGCATACGCCATGGGGCACCGAAGGCGGAGGCGGAAGGTTCGGGATATTCCACGCGCCGAGGCCGGCCTCGGTCAGCGTGCTAGGGCGGGTTCGGGTCAGGATGGCGGCGGTGCCGGCGTCCTCGATGACCTCGAGCCCCGGGGCAGGGGGAAGCGCGAACGCGGGGTCGTCCAGCCAGCGCGTGAGGACGGGCGCGGGGATGGCGACGGGCCAGCGGCCCTCCTCCGTATCGGCGGGGCGGAGTACGAGCATTCCCGCGACTTCCCCCGCCTCATTCAGGATGGGGCCGCCGCTCATTTCAGGCGAAACGGCGGCATCGGTCTGAAAGCCGACGTCGCCGACCTTGGTCACGAGGCCCGAGGTCTTGGTCCAAAGTCCTGAGATCATCGTATGCCCGACGGCGGTGACAAGGTCGTCTTTCGCGGGGGCTGTCTCCGCGAGCGCCAGAGCGGGCCGGGGTAGATCCTCGACATAGGAGAGCGCGGCCACTCCGAGTTCGGGATGGCGGCGGATGACCGTCGCCGCGAGTTCGACGGGCTTCGCATCCGCGGTAAAAGCGAAGAGGTGGGGGTGGTCCGTATCGGCGACTACGGCTGAGTCAGTGACGAGCATTTCTCCGTTCTTCGTTCTCAGCAAGGCGGCGGCGGCGCGCCGGTCCTTCCACACGACGGAGAAAACGCTCTCTTCGGGCTTCCGCGTGACGGAACGCGCCGCCGTGATAGGGCCCGCATCCTTCGCGCGATGAGATGCGGCGAGGTCCGTGAATGCGGCGGCGCGGGCGCAGTAAAGATTGGAGCGGGCGGCGCCGGCGGCCTTGTCGGAGGCGAGCGCCAACGTCAACTTGCGGACCCGGGCGCGGAGCCTCTCGTATTGGGCATCGGTCAGCTTCGCCTGGGCTGAAGCCTGGTCGAGGGCTTCTTCGGCGGATTTCCCCTCCGTTCGAGCGCCGAGAAGCGCCACGAGCCACGGCGACGCTTCCCCTTTCTCGTTCTGGAATAAGCCGTCGCGGCCTGCCAGGAGTCTTCGGCGGGACTCAAGAGGCTCGCAGGGCGGTTCCGGGAAGCGCTGGGCCCAGGTGTAGTCGGTGACGGCGAGCGTGCGATAGATCGCGTCCAGGCTGGAGGCGCGGTCTTTGAAGAACGGCTTGAGTTCGGGAGACATTCGCGGCTTGAGCCGCGCGAGGGTTTCCTTTACCTGCGCCTCATCCCGGAAACCCTCGAAGCCGTCCGTCAAAACGAATAGGTCGGCCTGAAGGGCGGCAAGCCCCCTCGCGTCGGCGGGGCCGGAGCCCTCGGCCTCGATGGCCTTCGCGTCCGGGGCAAGGACGTAAGTCGAGAGCATGTACCAGAGCGGGTCGGTCGTGGTCTCGGCTCGGACGGGGACGGCGAAGGCGAGGAGGAGCGCGAGGGCCGCTTTAGCCGTTCTCACGGGCTTAGCATAAGCGCGCAAGCCCCCCAAGTCAATGCTTCCAAGAGAAGACGGGATTCGCGATCGAGCGCACGGCTTCAAACAGGCCTCATTCACGGCTCGATGTGGATATCCGCGCCGGGGCCGATCGCCAGCGCGGGACTGAAGAGCGAGATGGCTTCGCAGGAGCTGGAACCCGTCACGAATCGATGGCGAACGCCGCGCGGGATCAAAAGGACGCTCCCTGCCGTGACGCGGTACTTGCGGCGTCCCAGGTAGGCGGTCATCGAGCCCGCCGTGCAGTAGACGAACTCCGCCGTGCGGCGATGGTGGATCTTGGGAAGTTCCGTCCGGGGCGGGAGGTGCTCGTGCAGTATCGAGACGTCGCCGAACAAACCTCCGTCCTCGAGGGTCCGTGTCACCAGGTTGCCGAAACGCGAACCCCGGAGTCGCTTCACATGCGTCGCAAGAAGCCGCTTTCTAGTCGTTTTGAGGGGCATGGGCCGAGGCTCCGAAGAAGTAAGGCATGCCGGAAACGTACGGGGTGAAGGTGACCCCGCGTCTCAGGCCGTAGGTGCGAATACGCTGGTAAGTCGGCAGAGCCAGGAATTCCGAATGGATGTAGGCGTCCAGCTCTTCGGATACTTCGCGCTGTTCATCGACATCCAGCGTTTTGACCAGTTTTTCCAAACGTTCATCGACGCCCGCGATCGGAGTCAGGGAAAAGGGAGAGTTCCTCGCCAGGAAAATGGAGCGGATGAAAAAGGCATGATGCATCGGATCCGGGCAATCATAGATCGCGATGTCCCATTGGTCTCGATGTTTAAGACGGTCGTACAACTGCGAGTCCGCGACCGGGGTGGAGTCGAACACGATGCCGACTCGCTCCAACTGTTTTGCCAATATCTGCCCTGTGCGGACGGCGTTGATTTTCATCAGCACCTTCAGTCGGAATCCCTTTGGATATCCTTCCTCTTGGAGGATGCGCCGCGCTTTGACGGGATCATACGGATACGGTTCGAGATCCGCATTGTGGCCGAATTCGCCGGGCAAGGTGAGCGTTCCGATCGGCAGGCCGTTGCCCAGGATGTCGTACCGGACCAAGGCCTTTCGGTCTATGCCCAGGTTAAGGGCCTCTCGAATCCTCTTATTCGAGAGCGGCTTACGTGCGACGTTGAAATTGCCCGCGACGGTATAGAACGTCGGTTTTTTGACCACGATCGTCCGTGAAGACGCCTGCACATCCAATGTGCGGGTCCCGGGAAGATTCGTCAGGATGTCGAGTTCTCCGGACAGCAGCGCGTCGACCTGCTTGTCGAGCGGGAGGAATCTGAAGACGAGTTCATCGCTCTTGGGAGATCCGCGTTCCCAATAGGCGCGGTTCGCCCCCAAAACGATCCGTTCGCCCTTCACCCAGCGCCTGAAAACGAAAGGGCCGCTGCCGACCGGATTCTCGCGAAGGGCATCCTCGCTCTGCGTCCCGTAATACTTCGGAGGCACCATGACCATGAACCCCGCGAGCCGGTTCAACAACAGACCGTCGGGATACTTCGTTATCACGTTGACCGTGTTTTCGGCGACGATCTGGACTCGCTCGACCGAGTCGATGAAGCCGAGCGCGGGGAATGCCGTGGCGGGATTCAGGTAGCGCTCGACGCTGAACTTCACGCTCTCCGCGTTGAAGGGCTCACCGTTATGGAACGAGACGCCTTCGCGAAGCTTGAATTGGATCGTTTTCGGGTCGAGTTGGCGCCATTCCGTCGCGAGCGCGGGCTCGATCACTCCGTCCGGACCGAAGCGGACTAGCCCCTCGAACATCTGCTGCACGATCGTATGGTTCTTCTCGGAGAACTCCTTCTGCGGGTCGAGGGTCAACGGGTCCTGGACGTCGTCGCAGACGGTCAGGACCGCGGCCGGGGGCTCGGGCGCGGCGGCGGATGCCGGCGCGGACAGGAGCAGCGGGAGCAGCGCCAGGGACGTCCTCACTCTCTATTTTTCCTTGACGCCGATGATGATCCGCGAGCTATTCCGGGATTTTACCGCAATACGATGCTCCCGAAGACGCGTAAAACCGGCGCGGCGCAGCCATTTCGCGTATTCCACGGCGCTGTAGGTCCGCCCCCCCTCCGTGTAAGCGAGCATGTGCACCGAGAACAGCGCCCCGAAAACGGGCCGCACCCGGTCCGCGTCGAGCATGAAGTCGTGGACGATGATCCTCCCCCCGGGCTTCAGCGCCCGGAAGCTCTCCTCGATGAGGCGGCGGTTGACCTCGGGGCTCTCGTCGTGCGTGATGTGAGAGAGGAGGACGAGATCGAACTCCTCCCGGCCGAAGACGGCGTCGCGGTAGTTCCCCGCCTTCAGCCGCGTCCGGGCGGCGAGGAGCGGGTGCTCGGAGAGCATCCGGCGGGTGACCTTGAGCGTGCTCGGCAGGTCGAGGAGCGTCGCGCGCAGCTCCGGGTTCGCGCGGAGGAACGCCAGGCTGTAGGTCCCGGGGCCCGCCCCGACGTCGAGCAGGCGGCTTCCGGGCGCGGGGGCGGCGATCGCGGCGATCTCCGCCGCGGGCCCGCGGGCGATGTTGTCCATCCCGCGGATATACTCCTGCGTGAAGCCCTTATGGCGCAGGAGCCAATACTCGAGCGGGCGCACCGCGCCGCCCTTGCCGATCGAATGCCGCAGCTCGCCCCAAGCGTCCCAGATCATCTCTTGGTACTTCAGATTGTCGCCCATATAGCCGGGCCGGCCCCGGACCAGATAACGGGAGGAGATCGGAGCGTTGGAGTAGAGCCGCCCTCGCTTGCGCAGGTAGCCGACGGCGGTCAGCGCGTCGAGCAGTATCTCCACGGCCCGGGCGTCCAAAGACAGCGCTCTCGCGAGCGCCGGCGCGGTCCGCGGTGATTCCAGCGGCGTGAAGACGTCGAGGTACGCCGCCACCATGAGGATCTTGGCTTTGCGGTAGCCCATGATCTCGTCGATCAGGCGGTCGGCGGAAACGGGTATCTCGGTTCTCATACGGCTCCTCCCACGAACAGCTTGTCGAGCGAGCGGACGCGCGAGTGGATCGGCGGGACCTCGGCGGCGTCGACGAGCACGTCGACCACCGCCGGGCGGCCCGAGGCCAGGGCGTCGGCGACCGCGGCCCCGATGTCGCCGGGCCGGACGACGCGCCGCGACCAGGCGCCCAGGGCCCGCGCGACGCCCGCGACGTCCATGCGCCGGAACTCGGTGCCCATCGTGCGGCCCTTGTACTGCAGGGTCTGCCCGTGGTGCACCGCGTTGAGGCGCGCGTCGTTGAGGACGACCCACACGACGGGGGCGTTCTCGGTCACGGCCGTCGAGACCTCCATGCCCGCCATCGCGAAGCCTCCGTCGCCCACGACGGCGATCACCGGGCGGCCCGGCGCGGCGAGCTTGCCCCCGACCGCGGCGGCCACGCCGAAGCCCATCGCCGCGAACTCCCCCCAGTTGTGGATGAAGGCGTTGCGTCCCGTCGCGGTCAGGTAATGCGTCGCCCAGAGGGTGTTGGCGCCGACGTCGAGGAAGAGCAGGGCGTCCTCGGGGAGGGCCGCGTCGAGCTCGCTCATGAGCCTCTGCGGCTTGATCGGCGTCGCGTCGGAGGCCATGGCGTCCTTGTCCAGGTAGGCCGGGACGCCCGCCTTGAACCTCGAGAAGGCCCCCCGCGCGCCTTCCGGCGGCGCCTCGCCGCGCGCCAGGCCGCGGCGCAGCTCGAAGAGGAGCTCGCGCAAGGTCGTCTTCGCGTCCCCCGCGAGCGCGACCTCGACGGGATAATTGCGGCCGATCGTCGCCGGCTCGACGTCCTGCTGCATCAGCGCGCCGGCGCCGAGCCGCGGGTCCCAGCCGGAGGTCGAGTTCTCGTGCAGGCTGCTGCCGACGACCAGGAGCGCGTCCGTCCCCTCGGACAGGAGATAGCGCTCGGAGAGGGGCGAGCTCGCCAGGCCGAACACGCGCAGGGAAAGCGGATGAGTCTCCGGGAACGCGCCCTTGCCCTTCGGCGTGGTCGCCACCGGGATCGACAGCAGCTCCGCCAGCTCGAGGAGCTCGGCCTGCGCGCCGCCGAGGTTGACGCCGTGCCCGGCGAGTATGCCCGGGCGCCGGGCGTCGAGCAGGCGCCGGGCGCAGCGCTGGACCGCCTCGCGGTCGAACAGGCGCGGCTCGCTGCGGTACTGCGGCGGCGCGAGGGGCGCGCCGGCGGCGGGAAGGAGCATGAGGTCGGTCGGGACGCTGAGATGAACGGGGCCGCGCCGTCCCGTCATCGCCGTGCGCAGGGCCTGGCGCAGGACGGTCCCGGCGGCGGCGGGGTTCGCCAGCATCGCGCTCATCTTCGTGATCGGACGGAACAGCGCCACGGTGTCGACGCCGCTCTCCGTCGAATCCTGAAGGGAGCCCTTCCCGAACGACGCCGTCGAGGTCTGCGCCGTGAGGACCAGGACCGGGAGGCCGTCGGTCTTCGCCGCGGCCACGGCGGTGACGGCGTTGGTCGCGCCCGGCCCCGTCGTCAGAAGGCAGACTCCGGCCCGCCCGGTCACCCGCGCGTCGCCCAAGGCCATGAACGCGGCGCCGGCCTCGTGCCGCGGGGCCACCAGGCGCAGCCCGGGCTCGCCGTGGAACGCGTCGAACAGCGGGGTCGCGGGTCCCCCGGGGATGCCGTAGACCGTGCGCACGCCTTCGCGCTTCAGCTGGCCGAGGATGAGCTCCGCGACGGTGTTCGCTTCGGGCATGGGCGGATGCCCGGGGTCAGCGCTCCGCTCGCGCGGACCGGGACGGCGCAGACGGCCCTCTCAGGAGCTCGACGGCGCGCCCCGTCAGCTCCACGAGGTCGAGAGGCTTGCGGAAGAACCCGTCGATCTTAAGGTCCACGAGCTTCTTCCCGCTGAAGGGCAGCTTCTGGCCGCTGACGGCGATGATCTTGATGCCTCTGGTCTCGGGTTTTTCCTTGAGGACCCGGCACACCTGGATGCCGTCCATCTTCGGGATGACGATGTCGAGTATGACCAGGTCGGGCGGCCGGCTCCCGATGCGTATCAGCGCGTTGATGCCGTCGGCGCAGGTCTCCACGTCGAAATCGGGATGCTGCGAGAACGCCCGGGCGATGAGCTCGGCCGTCTCTTTTTCATCGTCGACGACCAGGATGCGCTTGCGCGTGACGAGCTCGGCCGGGAGCCTCATGTTGAGGCGGACGAGGAGATCGATCAGGTCTTCGCGCGTCACGCGGTGGTGGCCGCCGGCGGTCTGGTGCGCGCGCAGCTTCCCGCCGTTGATCCAATGCATGACGCTCGAGGGATATACGTCGCAGAATCGGGCGATGTCGTAAGTCGTGTAGGTTCTTTCGGGCATTTTGTCCTTATGCTTCGTTTGCTTCGTTTGCTTAGTATACACCGTTTGCTCTTTGCGGTCAACGCGAATTCAGCCTAAACTAATGGGGATGAGCGACCAGAGATCGCGGCGGACCCTCGTCGTCGAGGACGACCCCGAGATGCGGATGATCTACGGCGCGCTGCTCCAGTCCCTCTCGGAGGAGGGCTTCACCGCTCTCTTCGCCGAGGACGCGGAGCGGGCGCTGGAGATCCTGCGCTCCCAGGACGTGGACCTCGTGATGCTCGACTGGGGCTTGCCGGGCATCTCCGGAGAGGCTTTGCTCCGGGCCCTGCGCGCGAACCTGAGGACGCGGTCCCTCGGCGTCCTCATGGTCACCGGGCGCAACGACCTCACCGACGAGCTCCACGCGCTCGATATCGGGGCGGACGACTATCTGGCCAAGCCTTTCGAGGAGGACGAGCTCCTCGCCCGGCTCCGGAGCCTGGGCCGCAGGCTCGACGCGGACGCCGACCGGCGGCTCGAGGTGTCGTATCCCGGCTTCGAGTTCGAGTTCCGCTCCAGCCTGCTCCGCGTCGAGGGAAAGCCCGTTCAGCTGACCGCGAAGGAGCGGGACCTTCTCGGGATATTCCTGCGCCGGCCGAACTTCGCCCACGGGACCGCGGAGCTTTGGGAGGAGTTATGGGGCTACCGGTCGGATCACTGGGAAAGCCGGCTTTTCGTCACGCTGGCCTCGCTGAGGAGGAAGCTCGGGGAGGGGTGGGGCGGGCGCCTCCAGCGCGACGCGGGCGGGGGCTTCGTCTTCCGCCTCGAGACGGCGCCGCCCGGGCCGTGAATCGGCTCCTCCTCGCCGTCTGCCTCTCGTTGGCCTCGCACCTCGCGGCCGTGGAGCCGCGCGCGAAGGCGCAGGCGCGCCGCGAGCCCGCCGGGACCGCCCGGCTCTATCAAACGGGCGTCGATTCCTACGCCCGAGGAGACCTCCCGGCGGCTTTGGCCGCGTTCCGCGAGGTGACGCGCCGCGAGCCGGGGCACCGCTCGGCGCTCGCCGCGGTGCGCCGCTTGGAGTCGGAGCTCGGCGCTCCGCCGGCGCGGGATCCCTCGCCGCCGCCCGCGGCGGCGTCTGGCCGTCTGGAGAGGTTCCTGCTCCGCTCGGTCCCCCGCTGGTTCCGATTCGAGCGGACCTTCGGAGACCCGCTCAGCGACGTCGGCACGCTGACCGCGCTCAACGCGCGCGTCGTCCAGCTCATGGGGGAGAGACGGATGGCGCTGGCCAGGAACAGGAGCTTCGCCAAGGACCGCGAGCTGCGGGCGCTCCTTCGGCGCGCGCCGCTCGCGTCGCGGGTCATCGATGAGGTGTGAACCGCCCTCGGGAGCCGGCGCGCTCGTCGTGACGAGGGAGCCTCTCGAGGCGCCTTACCGCGAGGCGTTCGAGGGCCTGCTCGCGGAATGGCCGGAGCCGCTCGAGACCGCGCGCGCCGGACGGCCCTTGCCGCCGGGGCCGCACGGGGTGATCATCGCGTTCGGCGGACGCGCCGCGATGACGGCGCACGGGGCCGACGCGCCGATGGTCGCGGCTCTCGCCCCGGGCTATCGCGCCCGCGGACGGAAGTCCGCGACCGTCCGCGTCGAGCTCACCCCTTCGCCGGAACGCGTCATCAGGCTGCTCGCGGCGGCCGGAGTGCGCCGCCTGCTCGTCGTGCGCGCGTCGCCGCTGGACCCCGATTTCGAGCGCCGCGCGCGAGACGCGGGGATCGCCTCCGGCGTCGCGATCGCGGACGCGATCCTCTCTTCGCCGGATCGTCTGCCCGGCCTGCTGCGCCGGCTCGGGCCCGCCGCGGACGCGGTTTGGCTGGCACCCGACCCGGCCGCGGTCACGCCCGAGACCTTCGCCGCCGCGCGCGATTTCTCCCGGGCGCGCTCGATCCCGTTCTTCGCGCCCACCGCCGGCCTCGTCGCCGGCGGAGTCCGCGGCGAACTCACCGTCTCCTTCGGCGATTGCGGCCGCGAGGCCGCCCGCGCGGCCCGGGAGCTGCTGGCGGGGCGGGCGGTTCCCGCCGCGGTCTATCCGCGCGGAGCCTCAGCGCGCGAGCCTGAGACGGCCCGCTGACTCCCCGATAAGGGCGGCGATCTCTCCGGCGGCCCGCGCTGCCGCGCCGGGGCGCCCGGCGTCCGCCGCGCAAGCTCGAAGCCGGGCGAGGACCGGCCCGTCGTGAAGCAGGGCCGCCGCGAGACGCGCGGCCCGCTCTGGAGAGCCGCCGTCGATCGCCGCGCCCGCGGCCCGGAGATGACGGGCGTTGACCTCCTCCTGCCCCGGCAGCGGGCTCGTCAGGACCATCGGCAGCCCGGCGGCGAGGCTTTCCGACGAGCTGAGCCCCCCCGGCTTGCCGAGGTGGAGGTCGGAGGCGGCCATCATCGCGGCGACGAGCGCGGACGGCTGCGGCCCGAACGCGCGCAGGCGGGCGCCGGCCTCGCGCCGGGCGGAGAGCGACGCCCTCAGGCGGTCGTCGGCCCCGCACAGGACGAGGAGGCGGGCGCGCGGGCTCTCGGCCAGCAGGACCGCCGCCGCGCGGTCGAGGCCGCCCAACCCCTTCCCCCCTCCGGACAGCAAGACCACCGGGGCGGAGAGCGGCAGCGCCAGCGCGCGGCGCGCCTCCTCCCGCGACGGGAGGACGGAGAAGGCCAGGCTGATGGGGATGCCGGTGTCGCGCAGGCGCGCGCGGGGCGCGCCCAGGGCCGCCAGGGCCTCCACGGCGGCGGGGCCCGGGGCCAGGGTGAGGTCGGCCGGGGGATCGGCCCAGAACGGATGGGCGCCGTAGTCGGTGAGCACCGAGACCACGGGGATATCCAGTTCGCCGCGGGCCCGCGCCGCGCTCAGCACCGCCGCGACGGCGGCCTGGGGGCAGACGACGGCCTGGGCGCCGGAGCGCCGCACGCCCTCTCTCAGGCGCCGGGCGCCGCCGAAGCCGAGGTAGGCGGAGCGCGCCGCCCGCAGGAGCGTTCGCGCCCACTCGCCGCGGTACATCGCCCCGTAGAGGCCGGGGGCGGCGCGCAGGAGCGCGTGATATCCCCGCGCGACGGCCGATCCAGCGCCCGGATGATGGTCCCCCGCGATCTCTATGGAGGAAAAAGCGAGGCCGGCCTTTCGGCCGGCCTCCGCGATCGCCGACGCCGCCGCGGAGTGCCCGCTCGGCTGGTAGCCGTAGACGAGCAGCGCCCGGGCGACCTCGTTCAATCGATCAAAGGTCCTTCGCTTCCTTCAGCTCCTCGTAGCGCTTCGGGTTCTTCGTCTTCAGCTGCTCGACGAGGCCCTTGCGGTGCGCCGCCCAGGCCGCCGCGTTGGCGCCGGTCTTGCGCTTGATGGAGTCGTAGGCCAGGAACTCGTAGATGGCCTTGCCGTCGGCCTTCTGGATGCCGCAGCCGGGCTTGTTCATCATCCGCTTCACGTAGCGGCTCCAGACCTTGGTCTCGACCTGCCACACCGTGTTGTCGGCGAACAGCTCGGGCTGGGCCTTCTTGAGGGCGGCGAGCGCGGCCTCCTGCTTCTTGTCGTCGATGCCGCCTTCGGGCTCGACGAAGCGGCTGTTCAGCGGCCGCGAAGCGGCGTGGCACTGGGCGCAGCCGCCCTTCGTGCTGATCAGCTTCTTGTAGCCGGCCTGCACGTTGGCGGGGTAGGACTTGAGGACGGCGTCGGGCAGGGTCTCGGGCCCGAAATCGTTCGGGTACGGGTTCGTGAGAGCCTTTTCCTTCTCCGTCATCTCGGCGGAATGAACAGGTGCGGCGAAAGCCGCGCCCAACAGCGCGACGGCGGCGATCAAAGTCAGCTTGCGGTTCATGTGATTCCCCCTATATGGTTGCGTCGTCGGTCAAAACCCGCTGTCGTCCTTCACGCCGATGCTGATCAGCCAGGTCGCGAGGTCTTCCAGCTCAGCCTTCGAGATCTTGCCCTTCCACGCCGGCATGTACACCATCGGCATGGGCCCCTTCGGGCTCCACTTCTTGGCCTCGGCGGCCGGCACGCCCGCCTCGATCTTGTGGATGAGCTCGTCGCGCGTGTAGGTGCCCACCAGCTTCGGCAAGGTCGGCTCCGCGCCCAGGTTCATCTGCGCGAACTGCTCGTCCTCGGGCATCTTCTCGTCGTACTCCTTCTGCCCGTCGCCCGCCGCGTTGAAGCGGCGGCGGCCCTGCTTGGCGTCGATGCCGTGGCAGCCCTGGCAGCCGTACTTCTGGTAGACGTATTTGCCGTGGGCCGCGCCCGTCAACTGGGGCTCCCGCGCCGGCGGCGCCGGGACGTGATACCGGTACGGGATGACCTCTTCCTTCGTCATGCCCGACAGGTAGGCCACGATCGCGTCGGCCTCGTCCTTGCCGATCTCCTTCGTGAAGTCGGGCATGCCCGACGGCGGGATCGGCTCGGCGTTGAGCTTGGCGAACGGGTCGTTCGGCGTGACCTCGGCGGGGTCGTTGACCAGGTGGGCGCGGATCCAGTTCTGGATGTTCCAGTGGCTGTCGTGGTGCTCGTCGGGCAGCTCCTTGCCGTCGATGCGGACGCGCTTGAAGTTGTAGCCGGCGATGCGCTCGAAGGGCTTGTCGGCGATGTCGCCGAGCTCCACCGAGATGACGCCGCCCTTGCCGTTGATCGCGTGGCAGCCCTGGCAGCCGTGCTTGTTGAACAGCTTCTTGCCCGCGGCCGCGACCTCCGCCCCCTTGAGCGTCTCGAAGTCGTCATGGCACTTCACGCAGGCGCCCTGGATGGTCACGCCCTTGAGCATGGGCTTCTCCCAGTGCTTGACCCAGCCGTGCGCGGCGTCCACGGTCGTGGCGAGGCCCTGGCCGGAATGGCACGAGGTGCAGCCGAACTTGTTGAACGGGTGCGCCTTGATCAGCGCCGTGTCCACCTTCGGGTGCGCCTTGTACGGGTGCTCGGTGAAGTCGTTCTTGAGCGTGGTGTTCGTGTACTCGTCCATGCCCACGTGGCAGGTCACGCAGCGGTCGAAGCGTCCGAGGTCGACGGAGATGATCTGCTTGACCTCGAGCGGCGAGCGGCGCATCTTCCTCGCCGCGAGCTTGAGGTCGGCGGACTTCTTCTCGTCCTTCTCGGCGGCCGCCTGCTTGTCCATCTCGTCGGCGGCCATCTGGTAGTACTTCTTCTGGTAGGGCTTCCACTCGGCGTTGAAGTCCTTGGCGAAGGCCCAGACGAAGGCCGCCAGCATCAGTGCGTTCGAGGCGATGAATGCTTTTCGGTAGCTCATGTCAGAAGTTCATGCTGATCGAGGGGATCGTCAGCACGTATTTGATGTTGAACGCGAGACGAGCGCACATCTTGAGGAGGACGCTCATCGTGCTGACGACCAGGACCATCGTGACGAGATACCGCGGCCAGTCCAAGGTCCGGATGTGGCGCTGCGGCAGGACGAAGCCGTAATAGAAGGAAGCCCCGGTGAAGAAGAGCAGGAAGGCGCCTTCGACCGGCCCCATCTTGCCCAGCGCCATGCCGATCCCGGCGACGACGGCGACGACCGCCAGGAAAGCGCCCATCGTCTTCTTCCCGTCGAGCTCCTTCTGGATCAGCTTCGGCAGGAGCATCCAGGCCGCGGCGACCGCGCCCATCAGCGGGATGCCGAGCAGCATAGAGTAGGCGGCCGCGTCCTTGGGGCCGAAGACGCTCCAGGTGGGCGGCGGCGCCGCCTTGGGCATGAGCCAGTCCTCCCAAGGCCAGTACCACGCGTAGTTCGGGCCGCGCAGGGCGTAGCCGATGTAGATCAGGGCGAACCACATCACGACGCCGAGCATGAACAAGGTGTTCGCGAACGGCCGGTCTTTCCAGGCATAGGATCCAATCCCCTTAGGATTGGTATCAATGTACGGGATGGCGATCAGGCCGACGATGATCAGGCCGGGCATGACGACGCCGGCGATCCACGGATCGAAGTACACCAGCAGTTCCTGCAGTCCGACGAAATACCACGGCGCCTTGGAGGGGTTCGTGGTGACGTTCGGGTTGGCGATCGCCTCGAGCGGCGCGTTCTGGAGGATGGACCAGACCATGATGAACAGCACGGTCGCCGCGGCGGCGATGTACTCGCGCTTGACGAGGTGCGGCCAGACGTCCACCTTCTCCTCGTTCGCGACGTACGGCGCGGCCGAGAAGCTGTCCTTGCGGATGCGCCAGAAGTGGAGGATCAGCAGGATCCCGACGACGAGCGGCACCGCCACGCAGTGCATGACGTAGAAGCGCAGGAGCGTGTTCTCGCCGACCATCGTGCCGCCGAGCAAGGTGAAGCGCACGTCGTTGTTGATGCGCATGCCGACGAGCGAGCCGAGCGGGCCCTCGTTGCCGAGCACGGGCGTGGCGCCCGCCATGTTCGTGCCGACGGTGACGGCCCAGATCGCCAGCTGGTCCCACGGCAGCAGGTAGCCGGTGAAGGAAAGGAACAAAGTCAGAGTCAGCAGCAGAACGCCGATGCCCCAGTTGAACTCGCGGGGCTTCTTATACGCGCCGGTCAGGAACACGCGCACCATGTGCGCGATGACGGCGACGACCATCGCCTGGGCGGCCCAGCGGTGGGCGTTGCGCAGGAACATGCCGAGCGTGACCGCGAACTCGAGGTCCTTGATGTCGCGGTAGGCCAGGCCGATCGTCGGGCGGTAGTAGAACATCAGCGCCACGCCGGTGAGCGTCAGGATCAGGTAGAGCGCGAAGGAGATGCCGCCCATGCCCCAGGTGTACAGCCACTCGAGCGCGCGGGGCCGGACCTTGACGGGGTGGAGGTGCAGCCAGACGTTGCCGATGATGTGGCCGGCGCGGTCGCGAGGGGTGTCCTTCCAGACGCCGCCGCGGAACACGGACCGCCAGAGCTGGGAGTCGATGACCTCTTTCTTGATCTTCTCGATGTCGAGCGTGGGCATGGTGATCGTTTATCCTCAGGCGGACGCGTAGTTCGCGAAGTAGGGCGCGTTCTCGCGCTTGCCGGGCTTGTTCTCCAAGACGGCCTTGTCCACGATCAGGTCGCCGGTCGGGGCCAGCTCCACCTTCGTGCGCCACAGCGGCATCGGCGCGGGGCCGGCGATCACGTCGCCGTCGAGGGTGTAGTTGGAGCCGTGGCACGGGCACTTGAAGCGGTTCTGGTCGCCCCACCAGTTCGGCGTGCAGCCGAGGTGGGTGCAGCGCGCCCACATCGCGTAGAAGCCCGACGGCGTGCGCACGATCCAGACGCGCTGCTCGTTGAGCCACTTCGTCGAGACGCCGAGGTCGTAGCCCGACGCCTGGCCGGCGTTGAACTTCTGCGACGGCTCGTAGATCACGTTCGGGAACATGAAGCGCGCGCCGGCGGCCGCGGAGGCGGCGAAGAAGGCGGCGAGCATGCTCCAGCCGGCCCAGAGGAAGTCCCCGCGGGAGATCGGCTTAGCGGGCTTGACGGGCGCGGCGGGGGCCGCGGCGACGGGCGCGGCGGGCGAGGCGGGCGCCTTGGGAGTCGAGTCGGGAGCCGGATTCGTTTCGCTCATTTTTGTCGTTTCTTACCTGTGTCAGTTTTGAGAAAAGATTAGCGCCGAGCGTCAGAAAATATCAATTAGCGGCGGGCCTGTCAAACGAACGGCCGTTCGCCCCACCGGCGGCCGCCGCGCGCTCGAGCACCC
This sequence comes from Elusimicrobiota bacterium, assembly GCA_016182905.1. Lineage (NCBI taxonomy): Bacteria > Pseudomonadati > Elusimicrobiota > Elusimicrobiota bacterium. The sequence goes on along the minus strand of JACPFR010000010.1, from coordinate 223,062 downwards.
AGGCGTCGAAGCCCGGGTGCGGCATCAGGGTCTTGCCGTCCCAGGCGAAGTCGAGGCCCGCGAGGTCCCTCGGGATCTTCCTTTCTATGCCGCCGCGCGCGATGAGCACGGGGATGACGACCGCGCGGCCCTTGCCGGCCTTGGCTCGGACGACCTTCTCGCGCAGCTCCGCGACGGCGGCGGCGCGGATGGGCGCAGCCGCGTCGTCGCGCAGCAGGCCGAAGGAGCAGCTCCGGAAACCCTTGAAGGAGCCGCACAGCGAGGTCATCGAAGCGCGCCACGCCTCCACGGCCGCGTCGTCGACGGGCCCGTGCGCGACGAGGACGACGCCGTCCTCGGACGGCCTGCGGCTCAGCGCCTTCGCGCGCTCGACGAGGATGCGGCCCACGAGCGCGTGGTCGTCGAGCGCGGGGGTCAGGGAGACCGGCTCGCGCGCCTTCACGCGCTCGGTGGAGAACTCCATCGAGTGCCCGTGTCCTCCGGGCATGTGATGGGCGTGCGCCGCGGCCATGCGCTCGAGGCCGGCGCGCAGCGCCTCGGACGGCGCGTCCGACAGGCCGAGGGCGTAGCGCGTCTGGTCGAGGACCTCGGAGCGGGACTGGATGAACAAGGGCACCGCGACGACGCGCTCGACCCCGCGCTTCTCCAGGCGGTCCACGCCGGCCTGGAGCGTCTTGGGATCGGCCATGCCGAGCGCGGCCTCGGTCGGGACCTTCTTGTCGACGCGGGAGCGCAGGAGCTCGATCTCGCCGTTCCAGGATTCGTCGCCGCCGTGGGCCAGGAGGAGGATGCCGTACGGCGCCGGCGCGGCGCGCGCGACGGAAGACAGGAGCAGCAGGGCGAGCGCCAGCCTCATGCCTGGTATTCCGCGTCGAAGACCCGACCATCCGTTCGGTCGGCGTGCTTGAGGCTGAGCTCGCGGCCGGTCGACAGCGAGCGCGCCCAGGCGATGAACTCGGCGGACTTGGCGTCGACGATGCGGCGCGCCGCGGCGACGGCCTCGGCGCGGGAGGCCATGTTCTTGGCCACGATCGCCTCGAGGTCCTCCAGGCGGTACAGGTACACGCCGTCGATCTCGTGGACCGACTCCTCGATGTCGCGCGGCATCGCGATGTCGATCATGAACAGCGAGCGCCCGCCGCGGCGGCGGACCGCGTCCTTGACGAGGGCGCGGGTCAGCACGGCGGCCGGGGCGCCGGTCGAGGAGATGACGACGTCGGCGCGCTCGAGCTCGGCGGGGAAGGACTCCCACTCGACGGCCTCGCCTTGATAGCGGGCGGCGAGCTGGTAGGCGCGGTCCCAGGTGCGGTTGGCGACGGTGAGCCTGCTGACGCCTTTCTCGGCCAGGTGCTTGGCGGCGAGCTCGGCCATGGCGCCGGCGCCGAGGATCAGCGCGGACTTCCCCTCGAGGCGGCCGAAGATGGTCTCCGCGAGCTGCACGGCGACGGACGGGACCGACAGCGAGCCGGAGGCGAGCGCGGTCTCGGCACGGACCTTCTTGCCGACGAAGAGGGCGCGCTGGAACAGGACGTTGAGGCGCTTGCCGGTCATGCCCGCGGCCTTGGCTTTCTCATAGCCGGCCTTCACCTGGCCCAGGATCTCGGTCTCGCCCACGACGAGCGAGTCGAGGCCCGCGGCGACGCAGAACAGGTGGCCGACGGCGGGGTCGTCCTCGCGGACGTCGGGCGGAGCGGCGAGGGCCGCGCCGGCCAGGTCCTCGAGCGCGGCCAGCAAAGGCGCCGCGGCGAGGGTCTGGTTGGCCTGCGCGGCGACGTAAAGCTCGAAGCGGTTGCAGGTGGAGACCGCGACGGCCTCCGCGAAGCCGCGCGCCTTGAGCTCGGCCAGGACGCGCTCGACGGGCACGGCGGCCAGGGCCTCGCGGGACGCGCCGACGCGGTCGCGGTGCGTCCAGCTCAGGGAGAGGAGCTTCACTTCCCCCCCAGGAAATCGTGGCGGCCGGAGACCAGCTCGGCGCCGAAGAAGGTGAGCAGCATGCAGGCGAAGCCGGCCATCGAGACGTACACCGGCGTGCGGCCGCGCTTGCCCGAGACGTAGCGCAGCCACAGGAACTCGGCGTAGAAGCCGGCCGTGATCAAGGACATCGTCTCCTTCGGGTCCCAGGACCAGGCGCGGCCCGAGGCCTGGTAGGCCCACGCCGCGCCCATGGCCAGGCCGCCGACGAGGATGGGCAAGGTGACGGCGATGATGCGGCCGTTGAGCGCGTCGAGCTCGTCGAGCGAGGGCAGGCGGTAGCACAGCTCGCTCGGCTTGCGCGACTTGATCTGGCGCTCCTGGATCAGGAGGGCCAGGGCCACGCCGAAGGCGTTGATGAACGCGGCGTAGGCGGTCATCAGGATCATGGGATGGATATTGAGCCAGTAGCTGCGCAGCTTGGGCTCGAGCGGGGCGACGGCCGGATCGGCCGAGAGCACCGCGACGCCGAGGCTCAGCGCGGCCATCGGCAGGACGAAGGCCCCGAGTATCCCCAGGTGGCGGCGCACCTCGATGGAGAAGAACGCCGCGGCCAGCGCCAAGGACATATAGGTCAAGGCGCCGAAGTAATTGTTGACCGGCAGGTACCAGCGGTTCTCGGGGAAGGCCCAGAACGAGACGAGGCGGAGGCCGAAGCCCAACACGTGAAGGGCGATGCCGCAGCCGACGAAGGTCAGCATCAGGCTGCTGGCGCGGGCGTTCTTCGTCAGAAGATAGGCGAAGGCCGCGGCGCAAGCGGCGGTATAGAGGAGGAACGCCCCCCACGACAGGATCGATTCGGCCATTATCCGGGCTATTCTAGCATGCGGCGACGCGGCGCCGCTTGACCGGCGTCAATCAGTCGCCCGACCAGGGGTTGAAGCGGCCGCCCTTGATGGGGGCCTCGTCGCAGAGCTTCATGAACAGGGCGATCTGCTCCTGCGTCGCGCCCTCGGCCTTGAGGCGCTCGAGCTCGGGGTAATACACCGAGTTGTACTCGGTCGAGGACCACGGACGGCCCTTGAAGGCGATGACGTGGGCCGCGGCGGCCCGGACCATGTCTTCAGTGACCTTGGCCTTCTTCGTCTTCTTGACCATGCCGGCGAGGGCGCCGAGGCCGAGGACGCCGCCCATGCCGCGGAAGAACTCGTCGATGGTCGGGACGGGGCCGTTCCAGCCCTCGGGGATCTGCGGCGCGGCGACGGGCGCGTGAGAGGCCGCCCAGTAGAAGCCGCCGTAGATCAAGGCGACGAGCGCCACGCCGCCGAGCCACAGCAGGAAGGACTTCAGCGCCGAGTCCCGGGGCGCGGCGGGCGCGGCTTTGCGGATCTCGCCGGTTCGGGCGTTCATCGCCGCGAGCTCGCGGCGCGAGTCCTGGTAGGAGTACCAGAGGTCCTTGTCGCCGCTGAGCGGCTCGACGCGGGGCAGGAGGCTGACGCGGGTCACGCCGTCGAGGCCCTTGAGCCCGGCGTCGGGGGCGGTCTTGACGCCCATGTTGAAGGAGGCGGCGGGCACGCCCTCGGCGAGGCGCTCCTTGGACGTCAGGCCCTTGAGCTCGGGCGCGAAGGCGTCCATCATCGTCTCGGACACCATCGTGCGGCGGGCGGGCACGACGTACTGGACGCCGCCGTTCTCGCCGCCCCAGCCGAAGAAGAAGCGCCACTCGTCGCCGATCCACGCGCCGTTGAAGCGACGGGACTCGTGCACGGCCGACAGGAGCTTGATCTTGTCGGCGGAGACTCCGGCGGCCGCGGCCTTGGCCGTGATGTTCTCGAGCGCCAGGGCGTACAGGTCGTTCGGCTCGACGGCGTGGGTCAGGCCGGGAGTCGCCGGCGCGGAGGCCTTCTGGGCCTTCTCGGAGAGCTGATCGACGCGGACGAAGGCGCCCGCGACGCCGACGGTGCCGATGCTGCCGTCGTTGTCGTAGAACTTGTAGGACAGCTGCGAGCCGTTGCCGTCCGCGGCCGGGCGGGCCGCGAGCGAGACGGAGACGGCGGAGCCGAAGCCGGGAGCCTTGTCTTTGAGGAGAAGGAGCGCGGCGTCGGGGGTCAGCGCGACGAAGGAGGCGAAGGCCTCGGCGGGGATCGGATGGGACTTTTGAGAAGGAAACGCGCCCACGTAGACGCTGGTGCGGAAGTCCTGGCCGCTGCCGAGGAAGGTCGAGAAGTCCACGTAGATCAAGGCGCCGGGAACGGAGAACGTGTACTTCCACTGCGCGCCGTCGCGGACGGGCATGCCGGCGGTCGCCTCGACGAACTCGACCTGGTCGGCGGGGACGCCGCGCTTGGCGGCGGCCTCGCGGGCCTGCTTCAGCGCGGTCGCGTAGGCGTCGTTGGGGTTGGACAGGATCGAGCGGCCCGCGCCCAGCATCCCCGCCATGCCGAGCGTGGTCGCGCCGAGGAAGAAGCCGGCCTCGGGACCGAGCTCGATGCCGCGCCGCAGGGCCTCCTCGGCGAGGCGGAGCATGTCGATGAGGGCGCCGCCGATCGCGTACAAGGCGAGAGCGGCCAGCGCGATGAGCCCGATGCCGGCGCCGACTTCGACCGCCTGCGTGACCTTGATCGCGTCGTCCCGGTCCTTCTCCGCCCGAGAGCGCGCCGGCTTCGAGGCGACGGACTCGAGGACCTTCTGCGCGACGTCCGGCCCGTGGTCGGCGAGGTTCCAGCCGTTGGGGATGCGGGGGTCCATCTTGCGGCCGACGCCGATCGCGAGCACGCCGGGCAGGCCCTTGGACATGTTGCGGTCGGTCTCGTTGCCGGTCTCGCCGATGGGCAGGCCGCTGAGCTTGAGCCCCAGGCGGGTCAGCCACGACGCCTTCTTGGCCTGGCGCGGCACGTACATCATGTCGCCGATGACGAGCGCCTGCGACGGCTTGAGGCCGAGCTTCTCGGCGATCTTCGCCGTCGCGGGAGCCTTCGTGATGATGGAGAAAGTCGCGTAGCCGGGGTTCTTGAGATCTTTAGGAAGGCGGCCGGACACTTCGACCTCGATGCCGCGCTTGGCGAGCTCCTCGCCCATGATCGCGGCGACCTGCTTCATCTGCGCCGGGGTCGCTCCGACCTTGATCATCAGGGCGTAGCCGTAGGTGTTGTAGGACTCCTTGGGGTTGAGCGAGTCGCCGGGGTGCTGCTCGACGCCGGCCTCGGAGAGCCGCGCGATCGTCGCGGCCGACGCGTCCTTGACGGCCTCGGGCTTCTCGGCGGCGAGAGGCTCGGCCTCCCAGACCTTGACGGGGACGCCGTTCCGGTACTGATAGAGCCTGCCGCCGCTGTTGGCGGCGACGTACATGCCCTCGGTCACGTCGGCGGGAAGGCTGGCGAGCGACTCGAACACGGTGAGCTGAGTGGAGCCCGGGCGCTTCTCGTCGCCGCGGTCGCTGACGACGGCGAAGTGCTTGCCGGCCTGGCGGATGGCGCGGATCGCGGCGACCTTCTCGGCCGGCAGGACGGCGTTGTAGCCGGCCAAGGTGTCGTCGAAGTCGGAGACCACGAGCTGCTTGTCGGCGGCGGAGGCGATGACCTTCGCGGTCAGGGCGGCGCCGGCCTGGGGCAGGGAGAAGACGGCGCCGGTCAGGGCCGCGACCGTCTTCAGCGCCAGGCGATGGAACATATATGAGGAAGAGCTCTCGACCGTCTTGGGCGCCTGGACCTGCGGCTCGGCGGCGGGGACCGCCGCCTTCGGGGCTTCGGGAGCGGCCGAAGGAGCGGAGAGCGCGGGAGCGAGGGCCGACGGGACGCCGGCGGCGACCGCGCCGCTCAGCTCGGGATATTCAGCCGCCTTGACGCCGGTCAAGACGTCCTCGAGGTCGCGGCCGGCGACGGCGGCGGCGGAGCCGCCGGTCTCGGGCTTGGCCAAGGCCTGCAGCGCGGGCGCGGCGGCCAGGACCTTCTGGGCGATCGCGGCGGCGGGAGAGGCCGGCTTGAGCGCCGCGGGAACGAAGGCGGCGGGAGCGGCGATCCGAGGCGAGGCGGAGAGGGCGGAAGGCGCGGACAAGGACGGCGCCGACAGGGACAGGACGGGGGCGGCCAAGGACGGCGCCGGCGCGTTGGAGAAACCGAGGCCGAGCTGCGGCGTCGCGGAAACGGGGGCCGCGCGGCCGGCGACGGCCTGCGCGAAGGCCTGCTGCGCGTCGAGCCCCGAGGAGAGGACGACGAGAGCGGCGGAGAGGACGATGCGGACGAGACGGTTGAGGCGTCGGGCCATGCGAGGTTTTCTCCCTGTTGCTGGTCTAACGTCTGACCTTATTGTACCCGGCCCCGCCGTCCGCGCCCTGGGCCGTACGGGGAAGGGGGCCCAGGCATTCGGTCTAGGCCCAAGGTTCTACGCGCGCGGAGGCGGGCGGGATGACAATAGTCACTCATGGGCCTTTGGGCCCATGCCGTCATAGGCCTCATGGCCCACGCGCGGGCCGAAGGACCCGGCTAATAATAGGCCCATGAACCCCCTCCGACTCGCCCTCGCGATCGTCCCGCTCCTCATCGCCTCCGCCGCCCGCGCGCAGTTCTGCCCGCTCGACGCCGGCGACACCGTCCAGAAGATCGTGGCCTGCAAGCCCGGGGTGAGCGCGGACCGCTGCCGCGCGCTCGCGCAGAGCGTGGGGTGCGCGGTCGTGCGCGAGCTCCCGTCGATCAACGCGATCGTCATCGAGCTCCCCGCGTTCAAGGCCGACGCCGCGGAGACCAAGCTCAAGGCCGACTTCCAGGTCGACCTGGTCGAGACCGACAAGGTCGTCAACTGGCTCAAGGCCGTGACCGTCGCGCCCCCCGCCGCCGCGCCCCAGTTCGAGCTCGGGGAGGGTTTCCGCGACATCCTTAAAAAAATCAGCGCGCTCAAGCCCGTCGCCGTCGCGGACCCCGAGCAGCCCTGGGGCATCCGCCGCGTGAACGCGGAGGCCTCCTGGACCACGCCGCGCGGCCAGGGCCAGGGCGCGGCCGTCGCGATCATCGACACCGGCGTCTCCCGGTCCCACCCGGACCTCGCGGGAGTCGTCCTGGGCGGCTTCAACGCGCTCGACCCCAAGCGGCCCGACGCCTGGGACGACGACCAGGGGCACGGCTCCCACGTCGCCGGCACGGTCGCGGGCAAGCGCGACGGCAAGGGCGTCGTCGGCGCGGCGCCGCTGGCCAAGCTCTACGCGGTCAAGGTCCTCGACGCGGACGGCAACGGCGGCTACTCGAGCGTCATCGCCGGCATCGAGTGGGCCGTCAAGAAAGGCGTCAAGGTCGCCAACATGAGCCTCGGCGCCGACGAGGGCAGCGAGGCCCTCAAGCGCGCCGTCGCCGCCGCGAGCAAGGCCGGCATGACCATCGTCGCCGCGGCCGGCAACGGCGGCGGACCGGTCGGCTTCCCGGCGAGCTACCCGGAGACCCTCGCGATCGGCGCCTCCGACGTGAAGGACGGGGTCGCGGAGTTCTCGAGCCGCGGACCCGAGGTGGATTTCATCGCGCCCGGCGTCAACGTGAGGTCGGTGAACATGGCCGGCGGCTGGGAGGAGCTCTCGGGCACCTCGATGGCCACCCCTCACGTCGCCGGCCTGGCGGCCCTCGCCGTCGCGCGCGGCGCGTCCTCTCCCGCCGCGGTGCGCGCCATGCTCAGGAAGGCCGCGACGCCGATCCCCGGCCTGCCGTCCATCACCCAGGGCATGGGCATGATCGACGCCGGCAAGCTCCCGTAAGGGAACGGCTCAGACGGGCGCCGGTCCGCGGGGCCTTGCCTCGGCGACCGACGCAGGCCCGGCTTTCGGCTCCGTCCAGGGAAGGGCGAGCTGGAAGCGCGCTCCCCCCGCCGCGGAGCGTCCGGCGGTCAGGTCGCCCCCGTGACGACGGACGATCTCTCGGCAGTGGTACAGCCCCAGGCCCACGCCCCCCGCGCTGGCCGAGGCGAACGGCGTGAACAGCCGCGGCAGGAGCTCCGGCGGCAGGCCCGGCCCGTCGTCGTCCACGCACACGAACGCGCGCGGCCCGGAGCGGGACACGGACACCATGATGCGCCCGCCGGCCGGCAGCGCCTTGGCCGCGTTGCCGACGAGGTTGACCAGGACGCGCTCCAGCTCGAGCCCCGCGGCCCGGAGATAAACGGTCTCGTCCGGGAATTCCCGGGAGATCTCGATCCGGCGCGCCCGGACCGGGTCCTCGCACAGGCGAAGAGCCGCCTCGACCACGTCGCTGGCGCTTCGGGTCCGCATCGAAGGCTCGTCGCGCTTCAGGAGGCCGCTGACGAGATCCCGGCAATACAGGGCGGCGCGCTCGACGCGCGCCAGGTCGTCGCGCGCGGCCTGCGGCAGGTCCGGATCCTCGCGCAGCATGTTCGCGTAGCCCAGGATGACGGTCAGGGGCGCGCCTAGGTCGTGGACGGCTCCGGCGCCGAGGGCGGCCACGGAGGCGACGCCCTCCAGCCGCTCGATCTCGCCCCGCTGGACCGCCGCCCTCGCGCTGCTCTCGCGCTCGGACTTCGCGAGGGACCAGGTCCCCACGGCGGCTCCGGCGAGGATGCTCGTCTTGAGCACGAGGGAGAAGAGGTCGATGGGGCCGATGACGCGGGCCTCGACGGACAAGGACGCCGCGTTCGCGAGCACGGCGCCCGCGGCGATCCAGCCGGTCTCCCGGCCGCCGAGCAGGATCGCGGCGCTGAAGATCGGAAGGAGGTAGAGGACCCACAGGTCGGATTCGCTGCCTCCGGACCGCCCCTGGATCGCCGCGACGACGACGAAGGAGGCCACCAGCGCGAGGGCGGCCGGCATGACGCGCCCCGGGCGAAGCCGGACCGCCAGGCTCGCCGCCAGGCTCGCGCCCAGCAGGAGCAGGAACAGCCACAGGCAATCGGGGAGGACGAGGCGAGGGTTGTCCTTGGACAGGAACGCCAAGGCGGCGAGCGCCACCCCGAGCGCGGCCTCGTACCGCCCGGACGAGCGGACGCCGGCGGAGGAAGCGCTCATATCCCGCTCCTGCGCCGATCGAACGCCAGGGCGCTCGGCCCCGAGCGCCGCGTGCCCTTGAGCCAGCCCTTCATCTCCCCCGACCAGCGCACGGCCTCCGCGTAGGACGGGATCGGCCGCTGGACCGAGGACACGCCCGCCACGGTCAGGCTCAGCGGCGCGTGGCTGCGGACCACCCCCTGCCGGTCGACCGCCTGGATGGCGCCCCGGGCCGCGTCCGCCGCGTCGTAGAATCCCGGGACGGCCTCGTCGAACCTCATCGCGGCGAAGGCCGCGGCCAGCGGGGCCTTCTCCGCCGCGCACACCAGGGCGAAGTCGTCGCCGCCGATGTGCCCGAGGAAGCCGCTCATCTCTCCGGCCTGACGCATGGCGTCGGAGAGGATCTCGGCCGTCGACAGGATCACGCGGTCCCCGCGCTCGCAGCCGTAATGGTCGTTGAAGGCCTTGAAGCGGTCGATGTCGGCGAGGAGGAAGGCGAACTCCAGCCCTTCGCGGATCCGCCGCTCGACCTCGGCCTGGATCGACGGGCTTCCCGGAAGACGCGTCAGGGGGTTGACCGCCACCGCCTCCGCGTGGCGGTGAAGCCGCGACAGCACGCGCGCGCGCAGGTCCCGCCCCGAGAAGGGCTTCGTGACGTAGTCGTCGGCGCCGAGACCGAAGCCCTCGTCCCGCGCCTCCTCGCCGGCGCAGCCGGTCAGCATGATGACAGGAGTCGTCCGCGTCTTCGGCGCGTGACGGAGCTCGCGCAGGACCTCCCACCCGGTCAGCCCCGGCATCTGCACGTCCAGGAGGATCAGGTCGGGAGAGCGCGTCTCGGCCGCCGCGAGCGCCTCGACGCCGTCGCGCGCCGCGACCACGCGGCATTCGCCGCCGAGGAGACGCCCGACGACCGCCGCCACCCCCTGATCGTCGTCCGCTACCAATATCGTGCTTTCCATTGTCATGTCCTCACAGCCCGCACTCTTGGTGCAGGGAATACGCCTCGCCGTCGGCCTTCACGAAGCGGGCGACCTCCGCGGCCGTCAGCGGCGGGACCTTCCCCTCATGATACGCGCGGCGCAGAACGTCATAGAAGCGGGCCTTCAACTGGGGGTCGGGGATCGTCGAGCCAGGATTGACCTTGAGCTCGGAGGCGGGCAGGCCCTCCTGGAGGCGGCGCGCCCAGTAGCGCGCCTTGATGTCGAGTATGCTCTCCTCGAGGGCGTTGATCCGCGCCTCCGCGCCGGAGCAGCGCGCGGCCGTGTCGGCCACCGCGTCGCGGGCCGCGTCGACCTCGAAGCCGAACCGTCCGCTCATCACCGGCACCGGCACGTCGAAGGGATCCATGTCGGCGACCACCGCCTCGCCCTCGCGCTCCAGCTCGCCTTCGACCGCCCCGACGATGACCCCGGTCTTGTAGTCGACGATCCGCAGGACGAGCCGCACGACCTTCCCGGACGAGCGGTAGGTCCCCATGACGACGCCGTCCACCCGCGCCAGGCGGGAGCCGTCCGCCGCCTCCGGCTCGAGCGCTCCGGTCCGGCCCAGCGAGCGCTCCTCCATCAGCTTCGGCAGCAGGCTGCGCTCCACCGCCTGGACCTTGCCGGAGCGCACCAGCGCGGTCGTCAGGCGCTCGGTGAGGAGCGCCCCTTCCCCGTTATCGCTCCCGCGCGAGGAGTCGAGCCGGGACACCGCGACGCGATTGAGGCCCGCCGCCCGCGCCGCGTCCGCCAGCTCCCGGCCCAAGCCCCGCATCGCGTCGCTCCGGGCCGGCGCGGCCGCCGCGGCCAGGAGGAGGAGGGCGCCGGCGGTCGTCTTGAGGTCCATGCCGCCAGGATAGCCCCGCGGCCTGTGCGCGCGCCGACGCCGCGCTGAAATCCCGCTTAACGACGGGGTTCGGGAGCCGGGTCGAACTTGTAGCCGTGGCCGGGGACGTTGACGATGTGGCGCGCGTGGCGCGGGCCGAGCTTCTTGCGCAGGTGGGAGACGTGGACCTCGACGGTGCCGGGGTCGTTGTAGTTGGCGGGGTCGTAGCCCCAGACGGTCTCGAGGAGGTAGATCACCGACAGCAGGCGGCCGCTCTTGCTGATGAGGACCGCCAGCAGGTCGAACTCCTTGCCGGTCAGCGCGACGGTCTTGCCGTCCACCTTGACGGTGCGGCCCTCGGGATCGAGCGCGATGCCCGACTTGATCACGCTCTCGCCGGCCGGCGCCGCGGCCTCGTACCGGCGAAGGACCGCCCGCAGCCGCGCGAGCACCACGGACATGGTGAAGGGCTTGAGGATGTAGTCGTCGGCGCCCAGCTCGAGTCCCGAGACCACGTCCTGATCGCCCATGCGCTCGCCCGACATCAGCACGACGGGGATGGAGGCCGTCCGCGCCTCGCGCTTGATGGCCCGGCACAGCGCCTGGCCGTCGAGGCCCGGCATCTGCGAGTCGCAGAGGACGAGGTCCGGGCGGGAATCCTTGATCAGGAGCAGCGCCTCGGAGCCGTTGTCGGTGATCACGACCGCGACGCCGTTGGCGGTCAGGTATTGCTTGACCATCTTGAGGATGGCGCGGTCGTCGTCGACGACCAGTATCTTGCTCGGCATATGACAGAGGCCATGGTAGCGCTTAGGCGTCCGCGCGTCAAGGACGCAGCCAGGCCGCTTCGTCGAGCGCGACGAGCGTCTCCTGGAACGCGCCGCGGGCCGCCTCCGCGGCGGCCGCGCGCGCGGCGGACGAGCCGTCCGCGTCGAGGGCCGCGGCCTCGTGGCGCGTCTCGCGCACGACCCGGCCGTCCCGGGCGCCGACGACGCGCACCGCCATCTCCACGCGCGCGCCGACGAAAGGCAGGACCCGGGGGTCGCGGTGCGGCGCGACGAAGGCCGTTCCCGTGATCCGGTAGTCGGCGCCTTTCGCCGTCACGGCGATCCCCTGCCCGGCCAGGTGCGCGCGCAAGGCCGACTCGGCCGAGCGGGCCGCCTCCGCCCCGAACGGGCCCTCTCCGGAGAACCGCACCGACACCGTCGAGTCCTCGAACGCGGCCGGCGGCAGGGTGGTCCGTCCCGCGCATCCCTCCGCGCCCGCGGAGAGCTCCACGCGCACCCGCGCCGAACGCCCGCCCTGGGCCGCCCCCCGCCCGAGCACCTCGTGCTCGAGCACGCAGCCCGAGGCGCGGGTCACCACCCGCGCGTCGACGCCCATGCCCTTGTCGACGCGGGTCCGCGCGTCGACGCGCACGCCCGCGCCCTGCTCGACGGCGCGCTTCAGCGCGTCGGCCACCGCCCGCCGGTCCGCGCCCGGCCCTTCGGCCGCCCACCCCTCGACGACCACGCTCCGCCGCGCCGGGGCGTGGGAGCAGGCCCCGGCGAGGACGGCCAGGACGGCGAGGAGCGCGCGCCTCACGGGAGCACCAGCCCCGTCCCGCGCTGGAGGTCTTCCTTAGGAAGCCGCACGGTCACCACGCAGCCGCCGTCCACGGTGAACTCGCTCTTGAGCACGCGCGCGCCCCGGATGCTCTCATGCACGCGCGTCGCGAGCTTGGAGTCGACGGAGATGGCCCGGGAGACGGTGTAGCCGCCGTCGAGCTCCACGCCCTTGATCAGGGCCAGAAGCTCGTACTGCGCCTTCACGATGGCCGCGTCGCGCGCCAGCGAGCGCCGCTGGGTCTCGGTGGCCAGGGCCGGGTCGCCGGCGCCGATGCCGATGGCCTCGTAATAGGCGCCCTTCTCCGGCTTCTCGTCGATCACGTCGGGCACGCGACCGTCCGCCAATCGGGAGCGCACCGACGAACAGCCCGCCGACATCGCGACGGCCAAGGCCGCCGTCAGGACCGCGATCATCTTCATAAAGCCTCCCGGACGCCTCGCGTCCTGCCGACAGCATAGGCCGCGGAGGCGGCGGCCGCGCTGAACCCGGGCTTAATGAGCGCTTAAGGGACGGAGCCGGCTTCAGCGATATTTAAGCGTCCCGTCATGCGCGCGCAAACGCGGCGGACTACCTTTCGAGCATGTCCGACTGCCCCTTCGAGAGCGCGTGCCCCGTTCCCTCGGGCCTCGGACATCCGCTGCGCGCCCCGTGGAAGGATTGGAGAATATGTTGCATACTGGCTGACATGCTGCGGGAGACTCATCGGCCCCTCGCGCTCGTCCTCCTCGCGCTAGTCGTCGCCGGGGCGCTCGCGGCCCTCACGGGATTCCTCCTCTACCGCGCCGAGAAGGCGAACTTCCTCGCCGGGCGCCTCGGCTACCTCGCGGTCGTGGCCGACCTCAAGGCCGACGCCGTCCGGGACTTCCATCACGAGCGCCTGCACGACCTCGACATCTACGTGTCCAACATCCAGGTCGTGCCCGGCTTCGAGGAGGCTCTGCGCGGCGACGCCGCGAAGCTGCGCGCTCTCTCGAGGATATTCACGCCCCTGTTCGACTACGGCGACTACGAGAGCGTGGCGCTCGTCGACCGCCGCGGACGCGTCGTCCTCGCCCTCCCGCCCGGCGCCGAGCCGCCCCGCCCTTCCCCCAGCCCCGGGAACCCGCTGCGCTTCCTCGGGACCCGCCGCACCGCCTCCGGGACGGTCGTCTTCGAATACGAGGCCGCGATCGCCGGAGGCTCCCGGCTGATCACCCGGGTCAGGAGCAGCGCCCTGCTCGGCCCCCTCACCGAGCGCTGGCCCGGCGTCGAGAAGACGGCCGAGACCATCATCTACGAGCGCGCCGGGGACGATCTGGTCGCCCTCAACGCGCTGCGCTTCAAGAAGGACTCGGCGCTCGCGACGAGGATCCCGCTGACCTCCGAGACGCTCGCCGCCCGGGCGGCGCGCGGAGAGGCCGGCCCGCTCCTGGGACGCGATTACCGCGGCGTCGAGTGCTACGCCGCGGTCCGCGACCTGCGCGAGCTCGAGTGGATCCTCGTCGCCAAGGCCGACGAGCGGGAGCTCCTCGCCCCCCTGATCGAGAGGGTCCGGCTGGCCGCCCTCGCCTCCGCGGGAGGCTTCGGCCTCGTCTCGGCGATGTTCGTCCTCTTCCTGCGCACGCAGGCGGACCGCCTGAGCGCCGAGGCCAAAGCCGAGAGGCTCCTCCTGGCGACCGCGATCGAGCAGGCCGGGGAGAGCATCCTCATCACGGACAGGAACGCGCGCATCCTCTACGCGAACCCGGCCTGCGCCCGCGTGACCGGCTACACCCGCGAGGAGCTTCTCGGGAGGAACCCGTCCGTCGTCAAGAGCGGCCGGCACGAGGCGCCGTTCTACAAGGCGATGTGGGAGACCTTGCTCCGCGGGGAGGTCTGGAACGGGAGGTTCTCCAACAGACGCAAGGACGGGACCATCTTCGAGGAGGACTCCACGATCACGCCGGTGCGCGACGCCGGCGGCACGATCACCCACTTCATCGCGGTCAAGCGCGACGTCAGCGCGGTCAAGTCCCTCGAGGAGCAGCTCTTCCACTCCCAGAAGATGGAGGCCATCGGGCGCCTCGCCGGCGGCATCGCCCATGACTTCAACAACATCCTGACGACGATCAACGGCTACGCGGAGATGCTCTCCGACTCCGCGCCGCCGGAGTCGCAGGCCGCCGGCGACCTCGCGGAGATCCTCGGCGCGGGACGGCGCGCCGCGATGCTCACGCGGCAGCTCCTCACCTTCTCCCGGCGCGCTCCGGCCGACCCCGTCGTCCTCGACCTGCGCGCCTCGGTGCGGGGAATGGAGAAGATACTGCGCCGGACCTTGGGCGAGGACGTCCGGCTCTCCTTCGACCTCCCCGAGGATCCGCTGTGGGTCCGGAGCGATCCCGGTCAGATCGATCAGGTCCTCATGAACCTGGCGGTCAACGCCCGCGACGCGATGCCGCGTGGCGGGACCCTGACCGTCCGAGCGCACGCCGCGCGGCTCGAGTCCGACGAGGTCCGTTCGCTCGAGGTCATCCCCGCGGGAGACTACGCCGTCCTCTTGGTCGGGGACGACGGGGCGGGGATGTCCGGATCGATCCTCGCCCGCATCTTCGAGCCGTTCTTCACGACCAAGGAGAAAGGAAAGGGCACCGGGCTCGGCTTGGCGACGGTGTTCGGCATCGTCAAGCAGAACAAGGGGCACATCTCGGTGGACAGCGCCCCGGGACGCGGCTCGACGTTCAGCATCCATCTCCCCCCGGCCCCGGCGCCGGCCGGCTGGACGCCCTCCGGAGCCGCCGCCCAGCCCGCGTCGTTCCGCGGCGACGAGACCGTCCTCGTGGTCGAGGATCAAAGCGAGGTCCTGCGCCTGGTCGCCCGCGCGCTGACCCCCCAGGGCTACCGGGTGATCTCCTGCGGGAGCGCCAAGGAGGCGCTCGAGACGGCGCGGGCCGTCGAGAGCCCGATCCACCTCCTGCTCACGGACGTGGTGATGCCCGGGATGGGCGGCGCGGAGCTCGCCGAGGTCCTGGGCCGGACCCGTCCCGAGACGCGGGTCCTGTTCATGTCCGGCTACACGGACGGCCGGCTCGACGGCCTCGTCGAAGCGCATAAGAAGGCCGACCTCCTGCTCAAGCCGTTCACCGCCGAGCAGCTGTGCCGCCGCGTGCGGAGCGCGCTCGACGGCGAGGCTCCAAGGATGGCCTAGGCCCTAGGGCGCGGTCAACCGAGCTTCGCCCGGAGGAAGAGCATGAACGAGACTGGCGCGCGCCCGTAGGCCGGACGCAGCGCCGCCGGCAGCGCGTAGACGCTCGCCAGTCCGCCGACGCCCCACCGGGTCCCCTTCCACGCCGCGAAGTCGAAGCGATAGCCGAGGCTCAGCTTGCCGACCGCGCGCTCGTCCCCGCCGGGGATCAGCTCGTCCTTCTCGACGCGCTCGACCCGGCCGAACGCCGTATGGGCGCGCGTCCAGGAGGAGGACGCCTCGAGGAGATAGGCGTCGAGGACGCGCCCCGGCGCCGCGTCGTTGCGGCCGTAGGCGAGAGTCGTCTGCTGGAGCCCCCCGCCGAGGCGCGTGTTGACGCTCGCCGACGCGGTGAAGCGCCGCTGGTCGACCTCGGGCGCCAGCGCCTCGGGGCTCACGACGCGCCCATAGCTCGCCTGCAGGGCCCAGTCGTCGCCGGGGTTCCAGGAGAGCCGGCCCGCATGCGAGTCGAACCGCGGCTTTTCGATATCCCAGCGGTATCGGTCCGGTTCGCGTCCGGTGAAGACCGATCCCTCGAGCTTCCACGCCCCGCGCGAGGCGCCGAGCGTGGCCGCTCCGTGGGCGATGTGGGTGGAGTCGAGCCAGTGATGCGAGATCGGAGCCTCCGGCAGCTCCGCGCCGGACAGGCGGTGCATGAAGGCGGGCGGGCCGAGCGCGGGCTCGCCGGGCAGGCCGAAGTACGCGAACGCGGCGCCGTCCTCGCCGAGGCTCGCGGCATACGTCGCCGACAGTTCCATGAACAGGTCGTGCGGATGCTGGCGGTCGACGAGCTCGCGGCGCCCGTCGGCCGTCTCTCCCGTCTGGAGCAGCAGCGGATAGCCCGCGGCCCCCATCGCCGGGTCCGCCGAGAGCATGCCGCGCAGGCGCAGCGATCCGGGTCCGAGCGGCCGGCGGCCCGCCGCCATGAGCATGCCGGAGGCGAAGTTCTTCTCGCCTCCGCGGGCACCGCCCTGGCGGTCCCAGACGAGGTCGAGGACGCCGTGCGTCATCACCGTCCAATCCCCGCGCCGCAGGTGAAGGCCCTCGTGCGGCGTCGACGCCGGCTGCCAGCTCGTGCCCGAGGCCTCGCGCGTCGACATCGCGCGCGGAGCGTGATGCATGCCGGCCGTCTCCGCGCGGGCTCCGGCGCCGATCAGGAGCAGGCCGACGAGGACCGCTCCCCTCATCGCCCGGCGGGAGCCGTGGACGGCGGGACGCTGAACGACGGCTCGACGGGGGCCTCGTGAAGCGGCCGCCCGTGGCCGCGCTCCTCCGGCTCCAGGCTCCCCGGCAGGACCGGGGACGGCGTGGCCGTCCCCGTCCCCGCGGGATGCCCCGACCAGCGGAAGACCGAGCAGGCGCCCAGCAGCAGCGCGGCCGCGCAGAGGAACGCCCAAAGTCCGGCGTATCGCATGGTCAGATGATGCCGAACCCCGGCGCCGCCGTCCATGACGGGGACGGAAAGGCCTGATGACGGTGTCGCGTCAGCCCGGGCGGCGGACGAGCTTGCGCAGGACGCCGTGGTCCTCGCCGAAACGGCATAAGGCGTCCGCGTTCGCGGCGAGCTCGCCGAAAGGAATATAGGAAAACTCCAGCCCCGTCTTCAGGAACGCCGGACGGGACATCTGCGCCAGCACGTCCCCTTCTCGCTCGTCGGGGGCGACGAGATAAAGTCCGCATGGGCAGCCGGGAAGAGAGAGCGCCAGGTCTTGGAGGCGCAGCATGCCGGAATAGATCGACGTACTTTTCTCCACCTCGAAGGCGCAGACGATATCGCCCGTGCCGCGGCGCAGCCAGAGAACGTCGATGAGGGAAACCGTATCGAGGACCTCGTCGGACAAAGCGAGAGGCGGGAGCCGCGGCAGGGTGCGCAGGGAGAATGATTCGCCCTCGAAGCTTCGGTGCCGATCGTTGCGGGCGACGTGGACATCGCAGTTCAAGGCGCGGCCCACCGTGATGAGCAGGTGCTGCATCCGGCTGTGCTCGGATTCCTCCCCTTTCTCTTCGAGGACCCTCGCGTGACGCGCTCGGGCGGAACGTTCCGCTGCGGTCTTGCCTTCTGTAAAGGCGGCCGCCGTGCCGTCCACGTTGATTCTCCCCGACCCGATCTCGAAGAGAAGGCCGGCGAAATCGCCCAAATCCTTCGAGAATCCCGCCTCCGAGTTCGCCGCGAGGATGGCCGCCCGCATCTCCAGATAGGCCTCCCAGGATCCGAGCTTCTTATCGTCCCGAAATAAAGCGTTGAAGCCGCGAACCATCGCCGTATTGAACGGAGGGATCAAGGTCGGGTGCAGGAAGTAGAGGATGTTCGCCGAGGCCGGTCCGAGGCCCTTGATCTTCGCCGCGGCGAGCAGACTGATTTGATCCAGGAGCTGGGATTCGTTTCCCGCGGCGAGGCAGGCGTCGAGAAACGAAGCGAACAGGCGCTTGTTCGCCTCGTTTTCATAGATATCCGGGATGCGGAGCTTCGGCTTCCAGTAGAACGGGTGCGCGGCGCCCGCGAAAACCTCCTTCTGCTCGGTGATTGCGTTCAAGACCGTTTCCAGGGACGATCCCTTGAAGTCGTTGCCGAAATCCCCCCGCGCGATGCTCGCGACCGTCTCGCGCACCCCGAGGCGGATCGCGCGAAAGGCCTTCATTCGGGCCTCGCCGTTGACGAACCAGGTGTTGTAGACGGATTCCGGATCCGAGCGGTAGCGGGCGAAAAGGGGGCTCAACGCGGCCTTGTTCATTTCCCGTCCATTGTAGCCAATCAGGAGCGCCCGACTTCACCCGCGGCGAAAAAGCTACGCTCTTCCCCCATGCCCAGGATTCTATCGGCGGCGACGGCCGTGCCGGCGCACCGCTATGCTCAGGATGAGGTCCGCCAAGCGTGCCGGACGGCGTTCGGGCCGCTGCTGGAGTCTCCGGGGCGGGAAGCCATCTTCGACCGCGCGGGCGTGCGATCCCGCGCCCTCGTCGAGCCGATCGAGCGCTACCTTTTGCCCCGCCCGTTCGAGGAAAAAAATGCCGCCTACTTCACGCACGCGCGCGAGCTGTCCGAACGGGCCCTGCGCTCAGCGCTCGAAAAGGCGGGGCTCGACTTTTCCGACATCGGCCACATCGTCTCGGTGACGACGACCGGCCTGCTCACGCCGAGCCTCGAGGCCCACCTGGCCCAGGCCCTCCCCTTCCCGCGCGGAGTCAAAAGGACTCCCCTGTTCGGCTCCGGCTGCGCCGGCGGGGCCGTGGCGCTCGCGCGCGCGGCGGACTTCCTTCTGGGGAGGCCCGAGGAGGCCGTCCTCGTGCTCTCCGTCGAGTTGTGCAGCCTGACCTTCATGCCTCAGGAGCTGGAGACGACGCAGATCGTGGCGGCCGCGCTGTTCGGCGACGGGGCCTCCGCCGTGGTCCTGGCCGGAGACCGCCGCCGGGGCCGCGGACGCGCCGAGATCGTCGACTCGGCCGGCGCGCTCCTTCCCGACTCGCTCGACGTCATGGGCTGGGACTTCACCGATCAAGGCATGCGCCTGGTCCTCTCTCCGAGAGCGGTGACGCTCGTCGAGGAGAGCTTCGCCGCGACGGTGGAGCCGTTCCTCGCGCGTCACGGCCTCAAGACGGCGGATATCGAGCACTTCCTGCTCCACCCCGGGAGCGCGAAGATCCTCGACGCCTGCGAGCGCTCGCTCGGTATCGATGCGCGAAAGACCCGCCTATCGCGCGAGTTCCTCGCCGAGAACGGGAATCTTTCCTCATCCTCGCTCCTCTTCATTCTGCGCGATGCCATCGAGAAAGCCGAGCCGCGCCCGGGCTCGCATGGGCTTATGGCCGCGTTCGGTCCCGGGTTCGCCTGCGAGCTCCTGCTTATACGGTTCGCTTAGCACGATACGGCGCCCGCGAGTTGACGGACGTCGTCAAGCCGGCGGAGCGAGTCCTCGCCATAACGTTCTGAAGGCCTCAGGCTTGAGCGCGGACAGGTGATGGCGAAACACGATCCGACGGTCCCGGTCCAGGATGAAAAGGTTGTGCAGCGGGCACGTCCGGGGCGGATGAGCAAGGCCGAGCTTGCGGGCCACGATGTCCTCCGGGTCCAGCAGGATCGGGAAGCCGCAGCGGGCGGAGACCTGGGCCGGCAGCGTCCGGTCATCGCCCAACAAGCTGATGGCCAGGATGCGGAAACGGTCCCCCGCCTCCCGGCGCAGTTCCTCCAGCAGCGGCACCTTGGAGCGGCAGTCCTCGCAGAGGTTGGTAAGCCAGAGGGCGGTCATCTTCCCCTCGGGGTTCTCCGACAGCGAGAAGCGGCGCCCGGCCGCGTCGCTGAGCGTGAAGCCGGGGAAATAGTCCCCCTCCTCCAGGCCCTTGCGCCGCCAGGCGCGCAAGGGCCAGAGGAGCTTCCAAATCCGCATTCTCATGCCGCCGTCTCCCGCAGGACGACGCCATCCCGGGCCGCCGCGTCCGCGAGCGCGTAAAAGGGAATCTCCGTGAAGGCTTTGACGACCCGCGGGTCGAGGGCGGCTCCGGACTGCTCGCAGAGGATCGCGGCCGCCTCGTCGTGAGAAAAGGCGCGCTTGTAGGGCCGCGCCGTGGTCAAAGCGTCGTAGACGTCGGCCGCGGCCACGATACGGGCGCCGAGCGGGATGGCCTCGCCCGCGAGCCCCGCGGGGTAGCCCCGGCCGTCGAAGCGTTCATGATGGGCGGCGATGACCGGTGCCGCGCCCTCCAAAGCGTCCGATCCCCGCGCCAACCGCGCGCCGCTCTCCGGGTGTCGCCGCATCGCCTCCCACTCCTCGTCGTTGAGCGCACCCATCTTCAGGAGCGCGGAATCGGGGACTCCGATCTTGCCCGCGTCGTGAAGCAGCGCGCCGGTCTCGAGCGTACGGAGAAAGGCGCGGTCGCGTAGTCCCATCCGCTCGGCGGCGAGCAGACTGTACGCCGCGACGCGCCGCGAGTGCCCCGCCGTGTAGCGCTCGCGAAGCTCCAGCGACGAGACCAGGGCCAGCAAGGTGCCCGCGTGCGCCCGGCGCAGGCGCTCGGCGGCGGCGCGCTCGGAGCGGAAGAACGCCCAGCTCAGGGGAGCGGCGACCCAGAGGTTCACGAGTTCGGCCGCCTGGTCGGCCTGCACCATGGGGTGGCCGCGCCATTGCACGGCGATGTGGAGGCCGAAGGCCGCGCTGACCGCGGCGGTCATGAGCAAGGTCTCCCGCAGGCCGTACCACGCGGCGCACATGAGCACCGGGATGAAGAGAAGCTTCTGCGCGATCAGGTGAAGCCAGTGCCACTGGTGCGGGCCCGCCGGCGTCATCCAATGAAGAACGAAGACGAAGGCGAACGCGGCGGCCGTCCAGGCCCGCCGCAGGATGGGCGGGGCGGCCAGGGCCGCCTGCTCCGCGGGGATCATGGGATTTCCACGCGCGAGACCACGACGGCGGCCAGCCCTTCGCGCAGGCGGATTTCGCCCTCCACTCGGACCTTTTGTCCGGGCCGATCCTTCAAGCTCTCGAAAGCGGACGGATCCCGCCGGTCAGGCAGGGCGAGGAAGACGCGGCCGTCGAAGGCCGCGATGCCCACGGGCCCGCCCGCCGCGAAGCATTCCCGGGCGCACGCCTCGTGCCCCTCCGGCCGGGCGCCGAGCTTGAAGTAGCAGCACATGTCCGCGACGGTGCCGATCAAAGAGCTCGGCCGGGCTTGCGCGCGCGCGCGCAGCGCCTCCTCCCAGGCCTTGGCGTCCACCTTGAACTGGGTGACGCCGACGCCGTCGATCGCGACGATCGGCGTGCTCCAGCCCGCGAACCCGCGCAGGCGCTCGTCGCGCTCCACGCGCTGGACCTCAAAAATGGCCCCGTACTGCTCGCAGAGCTTGCGCAGTTCCTGTTGAGCCGCGTCGCAATGGCGGCAGGCGCATCGATAAAGTGCGACCTTCGGCCTGTATAGTTCCGGCTCGCTCATCGCGCTCTCCGCCTTCGCGTGATTCTAATCCGCCCGGGCCCGGCGTTCAATCGCCGCGGGATGAAGGATTTGCGGCTATTTCTTCTCGGCCGGGGGCTTGGCGGGCGCAAGACGCTTCGCGGAGAGGTGCAGGTGCCGGATCCTCCAGCCTTTCGCCTCCTTGGCGAGGACCACGGTCTCCGCTCCCAGCAGGACGACGGGGCCTTTCGCGTCGACGATGGTGTAGGTCGCCTCCTGGACGGCGTAGGCCAGGTCCGTGCCGACCTCGAGCTTGGTCAGCTTGGGATCGGCGACCTTGAACTCCTTCCACTCCGCCATCTCGGGGCCGATGTGATGGTCCCGGTAGTCCTTCCAGCCGTCGTTCTTGTACGTGCCCTCGAGCACGAGCAGGCCGTCGGAGACGACCTCGGCGAGCTTCTCGACGCTGCGCGCCTCCATCGCCGTCCTGTAGTCCCCGAGGACTTTGCGGACCGCCGCCTCCTCGGACGACGCCCCGATCGCCGCCGTCGCCGCCGCGACGAACGCCACCACGCCCATCAACCGATATCTCTTCTTCATTATCCGTTCTCCCTTCCGATCACGGCGCCCTCACGCCCACCCCGAAGCCGAAGACCAGCTCCCCGCCGTGCATGGCCGTCGCGACGAGCAGTCCCAGCCCGATCATCCAGAAAAAGACCTGAGCGGCGCGGACCTTGCCCGCGTCGAGGCCCTTGCGCAGCGCGAACGCGCGCAGCAGCGACAGCGCGGTGAACACCGCGACCGTCCGCCACGCCAGCGTCTCGTGCTCGGCCTGGACCTCCCAGGCCAGCGGCACGTGCGGCGCCGTCTTCTCCGCGAGGAGCCCGAGGCCCAACGTCACCCACGCGGAGATCGTTCCCAGCCAGAGCAGCCAGGACTCCGCGTTCGACAGCCACTCCGGCGCGGCCTTGCGCAGGCGCACGCCGGCGGCCGCCCCTCCCGCGATCAATAGGGCGATCGGGAAGTGGACGGCCGCCGGATGCAGATGGTAGAGCTCGAGCTCCACCTAGGGCTTCTCCACCTTGCTCACGACGATGGCCGTCAGGCCGCCGCGCGTGAACACCGTGCCGGTGATCTTCGCGTTCTTGCCCGCCTGCGCCTTGGCCTCGACGTAAGGCTTCTGGTCCTCGTGGTTGCCCACGACGAGGTACACCTTCCCGTCCTTCGTCAGCAGGCCGAGCGGGGCCCCGCCCGTGACGCAGGCGCCGGCGCACTTGGCGTGCTTGGGTCCCTTGCCCTCGTGCATCATGTAGCAGGACATGTCGAGCAGCTCGCCCGAGATCGTCTCGGCCTTGCCCGACGGGTCCATGTGGCTGCCGGCGGCGAAGGCGCTTCCGGCGACGGCGGCCGCGACGACGACGGCGCTCATCAGTTTTCTCATTTTCTACCTCCTTTTGATTCTGGAACGACGACCGGCTCGAGCACGAAGGCGCGCTGCTGCTCCTCGTCCTCGAAGAAGAACGTCTTCCCGCCCACGACCGCGCGCGGAGTGGCGGGCGTCACCTCCAGGCGCCGCCCGTCGACGGGCGAGATCGCGAAGGCCGGGGCCTCCGCGGGTGCCCGCCGGGACTTCCACAGGGACCCGAGGCCGACCGCCCCCATGACGCCCATCATCACGCCCATGACCAGCAGGGAGCCCATCTCAATGCCCCTCGTGGCCTCCCGAGGGCGGAGCCTGCTCGGGAGTCTTGAACGAATCAGGGGCCGCGGCGAAGCGCTTGAGGTTCTCCTCGCTGGAGAAGTACAGCCGCCGGCCCTTCCATGTCATGCTCGGCGTGCCGTCCTTGACCTTGACCGTCTCCCCGGAGACCGGGCAGATCGCCTTGGACGGACCACCGTGGCTTCCGTGCATCATCATGCAGCCCGACAGCAGCAGCGCCGGAACGAGCGCCGAGACCGCGAGTAGCGTCGACTTCATCATATGCCTACGACCTCCATTTCAGTCTTCCATCACCTGCAGCGAGGCGGCGTCGGGCACGACGCTCCCCTTCCTCATGTCCCCGTGCCACTTCCAGAGCAGGAAGACCGCGGGGTAGACGACGAGCTCCATCGTGAAGCTCGTGAACAGGCCGAAGATGATGGGCGCGGCGATGCGCTTCATCAGGTCGGAGCCGGCGCCGATGGCCCACATCACCGGCATCAGGCCGAGGAAGTCGGTGAACACCGTCATCATCTTCGGGCGGATGCGCTTGACCGCGCCGTGGACGACCGCCTCTTCGAGATCCCTATACGTGCGCATCTTCCCCGCCTTCACCGCGTCGGCGTAGGCCAGGTCGAGATAAAGGAGCATGAACGTCCCCGTCTCCGCGTCGAGGCCCATCAGCGCGATCATGCCCACCCAGGCCGCCACCGAGAGGTTGTAGTCGAGCAGGTAGAAGCCCCAGAAGGCGCCGATCAGGGAGAACGGCACCGCGAGCATCACGATGCCGGTCTTCACCCAGGACTTGGTGTTCATGTACATGAGCAGGACGATGAGCACCACGGTCAGAGGCAGCAGGAGCGCCATCTTCTCGCGCACGCGCGCGAGGTTCTCGTATTGGCCGCTCCACTGCAGGGAGTAGCCGGCGGGCATGGACACCGCGGCGGCGACCTTCTTCTTGGCCTCGTCGACGTAGCCGCCGATGTCGCGCCCGGCGACGTCCACGTAGACGTAGCCGGTGAGCAGGCCGTTCTCGTTGCGGATCATCGCGGGGCCCATCGCCAGCTCGATGTCGGCGAGCTGGGCGAGCGGGATCTGCGCGCCGTCCGTGGACACGAGCACGCGCCGCAGCTTCGGCAGGTTGTCGCGCAGCTCGCGCGGATAGCGGACGCTGACGCTGTAGCGCTCCCGGCCCTCGACGGTGACCGTCACCGCCTCGCCGCCGATGGCCGAGACGATCACCATCTCGACTTCCTTCACGGAGAGGCCGTAGCGCGCCAGCTGGTCCCGCTTGAGCTTGAAGTCGACGAAGTAGCCTCCGGCCGTGCGCTCCGCGTAGACCGAGCGCGTGCCGCGCACGCCGCGCAGGGCTGCCTCGACCTCGAGGCCCAGGGCCTCGATCCTGGCCAGGTCCGCGCCCTGCACCTTGATGCCGATCGGCGTGCGCACGCCGGTGGTCAGCATGTCGATGCGCGCCTTGATGGGCATGGTCCAGGCGTTGGTGACGCCCGGGAACTTCATCTTCCCGTCCATCTCCGCGACCACCTCCTCCCAGGTGACGCGGTCCCACCAGACGCGCCGCAAGGGCTTCTGGAGGGATTCGGGCAGCGCCGAGTACCAGCGCTCCTTCCGGCGCCACTCCTCCATGGGCTTGAGCACCACGGTGGTCTCCATCATCGAGAACGGGGCCGAGTCCGTCGACGTCTCCGCGCGGCCGGCCTTGCCGAAGACGCGCTCGACCTCCGGGAAGCTCTTGAGCACCTCGTCCTGGCGCTGGAGGAGGTCGGCGGCCTGCGTGACGGAGATGCCCGGCAAGGTCGTCGGCATGAAGAGGATCGTCCCCTCGTTGAGCGGGGGCATGAACTCCGAGCCGAGCCGGAGGTAGACCGGGACCGTCGCCAAGGTGACGAGGGCGGCGGCGGCGATCACCTTCCACGGGCGCTGGAGGACCCAGCGGCACACGGGATCGTAGGCCCGGAACAAGGCCTTGCTGATCGGGTGATCCTCCTCCGCGTAGTAGCGCCCGACGACGGCCTGGTTGACCGTCCAGGCCAGCCATTTGGGCTTGAAGACGAAGAAGTCCATGCGCGAGAACATCATGCGAACCGCGGGGTCGAGGGTCAGCGCGAGGAAGGCGGCCAGGAACATCGTCAGGTTCTTCGTGTAGGCCAGGGGCTTGAAGAGCCTTCCTTCCTGGTCGACGAGGGCGAAGATCGGGAAGAAGGCCACGGCGACGACGAGCAAAGAGTAGAACACCGACGGGCCGACCTCCTGCATCGCCTCCAGGCGGACCTTATGGTAGTCGCCCTTGCGCCCGCCCGCGTCCCAGAGCTGGAGCTTCTTGTACGCGTTCTCCACCTCGACCATGGAGCCGTCGACGAGCACGCCGATGGACAGCATGATGCCCGCGATCGACATGATGTTGGCGCTGATGCCCATGTAGTACAGCGGGATGAAGGCCAGCAAGGTCGAGATCGGGATGGTCACGATCGGCACGATCGCCGAGGGGATGTGCCAGAGGAAGACGAGCAGGACGAGGCTGACCAGGACCATCTGCGTGAAGAGCTCGTGCTTGAGCGTGTCGATGGCGCCCATGATCAGCTCGGAGCGGTCGTAGGTCTCGACGAGCTCCACGCCCTCGGGCAAGGAGGGCTTGAGCTCGGCGAGGCGGGCCTTGACCCTCTCGATGACGCTCAGCGCGTTCTCGCCGTGACGCATGACGACGATCCCTCCGACCGTGTCCCCCTCCCCGTCGAGGTCGGCGACGCCGCGCCGGATGTCGGGACCGAGCGCGACCTTGGCGACGCTCTTGATCAGGATCGGGGTGCCGCCCTTGTCGCGGCCGACGACGATCTGCTCGAGGTCCTCCACCGACTTGGCGTAGCCGCGGCCGCGGATCATGTACTCGGCCCCCGCGAACTCGACGAGGCGTCCGCCGACGTCGTCGTTGCCGTCGCGGATCGCGTCGACGACCTTGCCCAGCGGTATGCGGTAGGCGGACAGGGCGTTGGGGTCGACCTGGACCTGGTACTGCTTCTGGAAGCCGCCGATGGAGGCGACCTCGGCGACGCCGGGGACGGCCTGCAGGTGGTAGCGCAGGTTCCAGTCCTGGAAGGAGCGCAGGTCCGCCAGGCTGTGGCGCCCGCTCTTGTCGACGAGCGCGTACTGGTACACCCAGCCCACGCCCGTGGCGTCGGGGCCGAGCTCGGTGCGCACGCCCTCGGGCATCTGCGGCAGGATCTTGCTCAGGTACTCGAGCACGCGCGAGCGGGCCCAGTACACGTCGGTGCCGTCCTGGAAGACCACGTAGACGTAGGAGTAGCCGAAGTCCGAGAAGCCGCGCACCGCCTTGACGCCCGGCGCGCCCAGCAGGGAGGTCACGATCGGATAGGTGACCTGGTCCTCGATGATGTCGGGCGAGCGGTCCCAGCGGGAGTAGACGATGACCTGGGTGTCGGACAGGTCCGGGATCGCGTCGAGCGGTATGTTCTTCATGCAGTACCAGCCCACCGCCATCGCCACGCCCGTCAGGGCCATGACCAGGAACTTGTTGTGCGCCGACCAGGCGATGACCTTCCTGATCATCGCAGCGCCTTCAGCTTCGATTCGGAGTCGATGAGGAAGTTGGCCGTCGTCACCACCCTCTCGCCCTCCTTGACGCCCGACAGGAGCTCGTAATAGCCGTCCGCCTCCCGGCCCACGCGGACCTCCCGGGGCTCGAGGCGCCCCTCGCCGAGGTCGACGAAGACGAGCTTGCGCGCGCCGCTGTCGAGGAGCGCGCCCTCGGGCAAAGCGAGCGCCAGTCCTAGGTCGGCCTTGATGGCGGCGTTGACGAACATCTCGAGCTTGAGCAGGCCGCCCGGGTTGGGGACCTCGATGCGCGCCCGCAGCGAGCGGGTCTCGGGCGAGAGGTTCGGGTCCACGGTCCGGACCTTGCCGCGGAAGGTCTTCCCGGGGTAGGCGGGCGTGGTGATCTCGGCGTCGAGGCCGGGGCGGATCTGGGAGATCTCGTACTCGTAGATCTGCGCGTACACCCACACCGAGCCGCCGGAGCCGCCGATGAGGAGGTTCTCGGGCACGGCCTCGGCGCCGGTGTAGGCGCCGATCTGGTCCTCCGACAGGCCGAGCTGGCGCAGGCGCAGGGCGGCGGCCGCCACCAGGGCGTCGGCCCGCTCCCGGGCGTCGGGCCAGGGGCTGTCCTTGACCTTCTCGCGCGCGAGCATGGCCGAGTGATGCTCGGCGATGGCGTTGTACAGCTCGGGATCGTAGGCCACCTTGCCGGAGGCGCGCACGGTGAACTTGAGCCGGCGCTTGGCGACCGCCTCGGTCTTCATGCCGATGAGCCGGCGCTTCTGCTCGGAGACCACCGCGGAGGCCTGCCCGGCGACGGACGCCCCGGAAGCCGCTTCCTCGTACACTGGCACGTAGTCCATGCCCATCGAGTCCTTCATCGGCACGGGAGAGGTCACCGCGGGGTTCATCGGATTGCGGTAGTAGAGGAGCTTCGCCGTCGAGCCGGCGGCCGGCGCCGTGTGCGTGCCGCAGACGGGGCAGGTCACCGTCTCCCCGGGCTTCATCGGCAGCTCCATGCGGCAGTTCGCCATCGTGCACTTGTGCAGGATGCAGATCGACTTGCCCGTGACGACGGAGGTCGAGGCGGACGGCTGCGCCGCCGGCTCGACGGGAACGAGGTCCATGCCGCAGATCGGGCAGCTGCCCGGCTTGTCGGCTGTGACCGAGGGGTGCATCGGGCACTGGTACAGCGCCGCCTGATGGGCCGCGTGCGGCGCCGGGCCGCGGCGATAGAGGGAATAGGCTCCGAAGGCCGCCGCGCCGGCGGCGAGAGCGGCGATCATCACGATCTTCTTGTTCATGGTCATATCCTCAGGGAACCGTCTCTCGCCCGACGGCCCGCGACAGGGCCGCCATCGCTCGTTCAAAATCCGCCTCATGGCGCGCCGATTCGAGGCGCGCGGTGATCAAGGAGCGCCCCGCGTCGAGCAGGTCGAGGAAGCCGGCGCGGTCCGCCTGGTACGCCGACTCGGCCGAACGCAGGGCCGCCTCCGCCTGCGGGATCACCGTCGTGCGGTACGCGTCGCGCAGGCGCGCCTGCGTCCGCACGGAGGCGTGGGCCGCGCGCAGGGCGGCCAACACCTCGAGCCTCTCCCCCTCGCGCAGGGCGTCCGCGTACCGCGCCTCGTAGCCCGCGTGCGTCGCCGCCCCGGCCTGCTTCCAGAACCATAACGGGACGGACAACCCCAAGGAGGCGTCGTGGGAGCGGATCCCGTTCTCCGTGCGACGGCGATAGCGTAAAGACAGGTCCGGCAGCCACTCCGAGCGCTTCATGCCGAGCTCGGCGCGCGCCTTCTCGCTCTCCCGGACGGCGGCCGCGAGCGCGGGGTTCTCCGCGAGCGCGATGGCGCGCAGCTCCGCGCCCGACGCCGACGGGAGCGCCGACGCCGGCGGCGCCAGCGGCGGCAGGGGCGAGTCCTCGTCGCGTCCCATCGCGGAATTGAGCGAGCCCTTCGCCCCCTCGACGGCGGCCTCGGCCAGCGCCTTCTCGTTGAGCATGCGCGTCAGCTCGAGCTGAGCCTTCATCGCGTCGGACTGCGTGCCCTTGCCCGCCGCGTACTTGGCCTCGGCCACGCGCGAGAATCGGCGCAGCAGGTCGACGATCTCGTCGAGGAGGGCCAGCGAGCGCTCGGCCTCGTACAGGTCGGCGTAGGCCTCGCGCGCCCGCGCCGACGCCGCGACGATCGCGAAGCGGGCCTGAGCCTCGGCCGCGTCGGCCTCGCGCGCGGCGGCCCGTCCGCGGTAGTACAAGGCCGTCGGGAAAGGGATCTGCTGGCTCACCGACCAGGTCTTCTCGGGTCCGGAGAGGGGGCTCCCCCCCACGGGACCGCGCGCGCGCTCGAGCTCGAGCATGGGCTTGTCGGGCGAGGCCTCGCTCTTGACGAGGGCGCGCTCGGCGTCGCGGTGCATCGCCGCGGCGCGCACGGACGGCGCGTCGCGGCGCGCGGTCTCGAGCACGGCGGGCAAGGTCAAGGCGTCGGGCGGCTGGGCGCGGGACGGGACGGCTAAGGCGGCGAGCAGAACGGCTGCGATGATCTGGAACACGGATCCTCCGGAAACGGCGTCGGACGGCGTCGCCCGAAGACGCGGGCGAGCGGCGGACCTTACAGTCCGGAGGAAGGCGGCGACAGCCCGGAGTGCGTCCCCGGCGGCGCCTGAGGCGCGGAGGCGACGGAGCGCGACGTCGCCTCGCCGCCCGAGGCGGGCGGCTGGGCGACGATCACGCCGGACGGAAGAAGGGCGGGGACGGGCGCCAGGAGGGCGGCGGTCGAGGCGGCCGGCACGGAGTCGGCGGGGCGGCAGCAGGCCGGCACGTCCCCGTTCGAGGGCGCCGGCATCGGCGCCCCGCCCCCCACGCAGCAAGCGTGGGTCGGTCCCATCGGCATCGCGCAGAGGGGCCCCACCCATGCGACGGACAGGGCCAAGGAGAGGAGCAGACCGAAGGCTTTGCGCGCCATCATCACAGCATACCATGCAACGGAACTTCCCGCAAGAGCGCCGGCCGCCGGAATTATTGTAGAATGCGCCCGTGAAACGACGAGGCCCCCAGGCCGCCGTGTTCGCCGCCATCGCCGGAGCCGCTCTCGGCGGGATCTTCGCCATCCGCCACGTCGACGCGACGCGCGCCCGCCGCGAGAGCGAGTGCCGCGCCCTGACCAAGGCCCTCGACAAGACCGTCCGGGCGCGGTCCCCCCGATACTTCGAGGGCATCGTCGAGCACTCCTACGACCGGGACAAGGGACGCTGCCTGGCCTCGCTCGAGTATCATTACAAGCCCTGCAACGCGACCCTCCTGAAGAAGACCCCCCTGCTGTGCACCGGCCCCGACGCCGACATCGCCATCTACGCCTTCAACGACGGCGGCGCCAGCCCCCTGTTCATCTGCGAGCGGACCTACGAGACCGACGAGGCCCGGTGCACCGAATCGGTGTACGGCAACGACGGCAGCCTCCTGTCCAGCCGCGAGTTCCCGCCCGACCAGTTCCCGGCCATCAAGGCGGAGCTGATCAAACCCAAGCCTTAACCTCTAAAGCCTGGCACCGGAGGATTGACGGGGATCAATGACCGAAACCGGTCAGGACATGGTAAAATACCTTAATGGATCAGAAAAACACTCTCGATTTCCACGGTTCCGGCCTCTGGGCCGTCGTCCTCGGCGGCTCCTCCGGCTTCGGCCTGGCGACGTCTAAAAGACTGGCACGCGCCGGCTTCAACCTCCTCATCGGCCACAAGGACAAGGAAGGCACCGTCGAGACGGTGATCAAGCCCCATTTCGACGAGATCCGAGCCGCGGGCGTCAAGCTCGTCACCCACAACGTCAACCTCTTCGACGAGGACGGAAGAGGCGAGCTCTTCGAGAGCATCCAAACCAACTGCGGCCCCGGCAAGGTCCACCTGTTCATGCAGTCCATCGCGGCCGGCTCCTGCCGCCTGATGATCGAGGACAAGACCCCCGACTTCCGCGGGATGGCCATCAAGGGACTTGCCGACGCCCTCGGCATCTCCGCCGAGAAGGTCAAGGCCGCCGTCAACACCGCCTTCCACGAGAAGGGCTGCGACGCCCTGCATACCCTCGCCGATTCCCGGATCCCGTACCGCGAGGAGCTCCTGACCCAGGACGACCTCATGAAGACGATCTTCATGATGGGTTACGATTATCTGCTGTGGGGCCGCGAGCTCTGCAAGGAAGGGCTGCTCAGCAAGGACGCCCGCCTCGTGGCCATGACCTCCGAAGGCAACGAGGTCGCCTGGAAGGGCTACGCCGCCGTCTCCGCCGCGAAGACCGCCCTCGAGGCCTCCTGCCGCGCGATGGCCGTCGAGCTCGCGCCTTACGGGGTTTCCTCATATATCGTCCAGGCCGGCATCACCGACACGCCCGCCGGCAACGCGATCCCGAACTTCGACCTGATGAAGGCGCAGGCCCGCCTGCGCAACCCGTTCCACCGGCTCACCACGCCGGAGGACGTCGCCGAGACCATCCTCGGCCTCTGCACGCCCACCTTGCGGTGGGCGAACGGCTCGATAATCCGCACCGACGGCGGAGAGGCCATCTCCGGCCTGTGATGAACAACTCCTTCAACATCCTCGGGATGGGCTGGGCCCTCCCCAAGACCGAGATCGACAACGACTTCCTGCATAAGGAGGTCGGCTTGAAGAAGACGCCCGAGTGGTGCCTCTCGCGCCTCGGCATCCAGAAGCGATACTCGGTCCTCTCCAAGGAATACATCGTCAAGACGCACAACAAGGACCCGCTGCAGGCGATCGTCCACGCCCGCGCCAACGGCGAGACGCCGGTGACCCTCGCCGTGCGCGCCGCCCAGAAGGCGATGGCGCACTGCGGCGTGAAGCCCTCTCAGATCGGGATGGTCGTGTGCAACTCCGACCTTCCTTTCGACCTGATCCCCGGCACCGGCAATTACGTCGCCAAGGCCCTCGGCATCGGGCCCGGCCCGCACATCGACATGAACACCGCGTGCTCCTCCTTCGCCCGCCACATGAAGTACCTGGGCGACCTGAAGGAGAGCGCTTTCCCGGAATTCGTGCTGACCGTGCAGACCGCCTGCTACACGACGCGCACCGACTACTCCCCCGAGAACTTCGACGGCTACATCTGGGGCGACGGCGCCGCCGCCCAGATCTGCTCGCTCAAGCACAAGGGCCGCATCAAGATCGAGCCGATGGTCTTCGCCACCGACCCGCAGGGCTGCGAGGACGTGAAGGTGGACTCCACCCGCCACTTCTGGCAGGACGGCGCGAAGGTGCGGGAATTCTCCATCCGCCGCACCGTCGAGATGTTCGAGCAGATCGCCGCCGCGAAGAAGCTCTTCGCCGAGGACGTGTACACGGTCACCCACCAGGCGAACTTCGTGATGCAGGAGTCCATCATCGGCCATCTGAACCTGCCGAAAGAGCACCACATCAGCAACGTGCAGGTGCAGGGGAACATCGCCTCGGCCGGGATGCCGTCGGCGATCGCCCAGAGGCTCGACAAGCTCAAGAAGGGCGATCAGATCGTGTACGCAGTCCTCGGTGCCGGCCTGGCGTGGGGCGGCGGATACATGGAGGTGCAGTAAATGGATATCGCCGTCGTGACGGGTGCGTCCGGTGGGATCGGCGCCGCTATCGCCAAATTGATCGCCGTAAAAGCCGAAGGCCAGCTCCAGGTCTGTATACACTACAACGGCAATAAGGGGGCCGCGGAGGCGCTCGTCAACGAGATCCCCGATTCGTTCGCCGTTCAAGCGAATCTGTCGACGGCCGAAGGCCGAAAAACTCTGTTGGATGCCGTGCTTGCCAAGGGAACCCCCTTCTGTCTGATCAACAACGCCGGCATCGACAAGCCCCACGAGCCGGCCCTCATGGTCTCGGAGGAAGGCTTCGACAAGCTGATCAACACCAACCTGAAAGCGCCGTTATTCCTCATGCGCGACTTCGCCAAAGAGATGGCCCGCAACGAGTCCGGCGTGATCGTCAACATATCCTCGGTGCTCGCCCGCAAGGCCGTCGTCGGCTCCGCCGTGTACCGCGCCACGAAGGCCGCTCTCGAAGCGCTCACCCTGCAGTTCGCCTCGGAGCTGGGCCCGAAGGGGATCCGCGTCGTCGCGATCGCCCCCGGCTTCATCGAGACCGCGATGACCGCCGAGATCCCCGAGGAGCAGCGTTCCGGAATCAAGAAGGACGTGGCCCTCGGCGCCTTCGGCGGGCCCGAGGCGATCGCCGAGACCGTCTGGCACGCGATCGAGAACCAGTACCTGACCGGCGCCGTCATCGCCGTCGACGGGGGCATGGCGCTCTGATGAGCGACCTCACCGCCGCCGAAGTCCTCAAGCTCGTCCCCCAGCGCCCGCCGATGCGCTTCATCGATCAGATCCTCGAGATCGACAAGCAGCACGTCCTGACCAAGTACACCTGGAAGGACGAGGACTGCGCGGGCCATTTCCCCGGGAACCCCGTCGTGCCCGGCGTGAAGATGGTGGAGATGGCGGTGCAGACCTCGGTCGTCGCCTGGGCCATCTACCTGATGGGCGCCAAGGCCGGCGAGGAGCGCCTGGCGGAGCTCGTCAACCTGTTCACGCACGTGGACAAGGGCTCCTTCAAGAAGATGGTGCGCCCCGGAGACACGCTCGCCTGCCGCGCCCAGTTCGGCAAGGACGGGTTTTTCCGTGCCGGCAAGCTCGTGGCCGAGGCCGAGATCAAGTTCCTCGGCGGGCCGAAGGACGGAGAGACCGCGTTTTCCGGCGTCGTCTCCGGGCTGTGGATCCCCAAGGATTCGGAGAAACTGAAATGAGCCGATTTCCCAAGCGCGTCGTCATCACCGGCATCGGGGCGGTCGCCCCGAACGGCCTCGGCGTCGCCGACTACTCCGCGGCGCTGGCCGCGGGCAAGTCCGGCATCGCCCACCACGAGGAGCTCAAGGCTCTCAACTTCGCCTGCCAGATCGGCGGCAAGCCCCCCGTCGGTCCCGACGAGGCCGAGGCGCTGATCTCCGGCCCCGACCTCGCCAAGCTCAACGAGGCGATGGTGTACGCGACGATGGCCGCCGTGGAAGCCGCCCGGATGTCAGGGGTCCTCGTGGATCTCAAGAAGGGCTACAACGAGACCCACGTCGACTGGGACACCGGCGCCATCATCGGCTGCGGCATCGGCGGCATGGACACCATGTTCGACGAGCTGGCGCCGGTGATGACCGCGGCGGCCGAGCAGGACCCGGGCATGGGCTGCCGCCCGATGGGCACCGACATCGTCCCCAAGATCATGGAGAGCTCGGTGTCCGTGGCGGTCGGCAAATTCCTGGGGCTCGGCGGCCAGACCACGACGAACTCCTCCGCGTGCAACACGGGCACGGAGGCGATCTTCGAGGCCTTCAAGCACATCCAGATGGGCTACGCCGAGTCCATGTACGCCGGCGGCGCCGAGGGCACGCACGCGGGCACCTGGTCGGGCTTCGACGCCATGCGCGACGTCCTGTGCTCCAAGTTCAACGACCGCCCCGAGAAGGGCTCCCAGCCGATGGGCGCGGGCGCCTGCGGCTTCGTGCCGTCGGGCGGCGCGGGCGTTTTGCGCCTGGAAACTCTGGAACATGCCCAGAAGCGCGGCGCAAAAATCCTTTGTGAAGTCGTCGCGGCCTACGCCAACTCCGGCGGCCAGCGCGACGGCGGCACGATGACCTTCCCCAACCCGGACGGCGTCATGCGCTGCATCCGGCAGGTGCTCAAGGACAGCGGCGTCGACCCCAAGCGCATCTCGCTCATCAACGGCCACCTCACTTCGACGGGAGCCGATCCCCGGGAAGTGGGAAGCTGGATCAAGGCCCTGGAGCTCCCGCTCGACAAGTTCCCCCTCATCCAGTCCACGAAGTCCATGATCGGACATTCGCTCGGAGCGGCCGGCGCCCTCGAATGCGTGGCCGTCGTGGACCAGATCGTGAAAGGCTACGTGCACCCCTCCATCAACAGCGAGGACGTGCATCCCCAGATCCCGATCGGGAACAGCATCCCGCACGCGATGGTCAAGAAGGAGCTGGAGTACGTCATCAAGGCCTCGTTCGGCTTCGGCGACGTCAACGGCTGTGTTTTGTTCAAACGCTGGGACGGAAAATAATAGAATCGGTCGCTAAACCGGAGGAAAGAAAGACATGGCATTCATGCGAAAACAGGCGGTCGTCGAGGCGGTGGACGTGAACACGCTCACCCCGGAGGACACCGAGAAGCGCATCACCGCGGGCGTCAAGAAGTACGCCACTAACGAGGCGAACTACGCCGCCGCGGACGCGAACACCCCCTACCTCGGCCATATCGTGGGCATGGGCATCGAGTCCTCGAACCTCGCCGACATCACCATGTCCATCGAGCGCCAGTTCCTCACGAAGATGACCACGAAGACGCCGGTCGCCGAGGGCTCCGCGGAGTACAGGCTCACGGCGGGAGAGCTGGGCAAGCTGCGCATCCTGGACGGCCAGGACGCTTTGGCCGCGACGCCGGGCCTCTCCGTCAAGATGCTGATGGACCTCGGCCATATGCCGAAGAACGACGCCTACCTCGAGAAGGTCATGTCCTTCGCCTACGTGATGGCGACCGGAGACGGCTGGAAGATGGCCGACGCCCTCAAGAAGATGGCGGGCAAGGCCGAGAAGCTCGCGGGCGCGGAGCGTTCCGAGGCCCTGGCGAACCTCAAGACCCTCGTCGCGCAGGCCAAGGACTACGACGTTTTGCTCGCCGACGCCGCCAAGCTCGCGGCGTCCAAGGCCAAGGCCTACAACAACGACAAGGCCGGCTTCGACGCGCTGACCACCGAGCTGAACCTGACCCTCGACAAGATCAAGGGAGTGTCGGCCGGCGGCGACGCGGCCGCCTTGGCCAAGCTCCGCGGCGAGGAGGCCGAGATCAGGACGCGTCTTAAGATGAGCGCGGCGAAGCTGCGCGTCTCCCAGGAGGTCTCCGAGGCCGCCGGCAAGCGCCGCGCGATCGAGGACAAGAAGGTCGCCGAGGTCCGGGCCGCCCTGCAGGAAGCGGTCGCGCTGGCTGAGAAACTCTCCTAAAAATGCCCCTGGAGGCGGAGGAAGTCAAAGCCCTCCGCCTCCAGTGGGCGCTCAGCCGCGCGCTCGTGGTGCCCGTGTCGCTCGTGGTCGCCGCGGTCGCGCGGCTTCATTTCCGCTATCGCCTCGACCCGGACATCGACCGCATCCGCGCCGAGATATGGGCCAAGCTCGACGCGCACGACGGCCCGGTCATCTGGGCCGCCAACCACCTGACGCTCATCGACAGCTTCCTCGTCTACTGGGCGGTGTTCCCGACGAGCCGCCTCATCGAGGACCGGCGCATCCCCTGGTCCACCCCCGAGTACACCAACTACTACAAGCTCGGCGGCCCGGTGCAGAGCGCGTTCATCCGCGGCCTTCTTTATCTGTGCCGCTGCATCCCGTTTCTCCGCGGCGGCGAGGACGCGGCGTCGGAGACCTGGCGTCAGAAGGCCTTCGATAAGTGCGTCTGGGTCCTCAAGCAGGGCGGCGCCGTGTTCGTCTACCCGGAGGCCGGGCGCTCCCGCTCCGGCTGGCTCGAGCCGAAGCGGCCGAAGGACTTCCTCGGCAAGCTCGCCCTCGAGGTCCCCGCCTCCAAGTTCCTGTGCGTGTACCTGCGCTCCGACCGCCAGATCGCGACGACCGCCGCCCCGCCGCGCGGCGACCGGCTACGGGTCGTGGCCGACCTCATCGACGGCGTGCTCCCGGGCGAGACCAACGCGCGCGACATCAGCCGGCGGCTGTTCGACCGCCTGGCCGAGATGCAGCAGGAGTGGTGGAAGGGCTCGGACATGGCCCGCAACTGCGCGGGCAACGACGTGGTCGACCTCAAAGGTCCCCTGCTGAGGGAGAACTTCTCGGACGATCTCATGGAAGCGGATCAGGAGTGGCTGGAGCGGCACCTCACGAAGAAGGAGCTCGCCGCCCTGGCCGCGCTCGGGCCCGAGAGCCTGTTCCGAGGCTTCTGGCGCTACTTCTGCGCCAAGGAGGCGTGCCACAAGGCCCTGGGCCGCGCCGTGATCGTGGTCCCCAACGGCGCGTTCCACGAGATCGAGGTGGACCTGTTCCGCCGCAAGGCGACCCACATCCCGAGCGGCCTCCAGCTCGACATCCGCTTCACCGACGACGACGAGGACAAGCTGCACTGCGTCGCGGTCCTGCGCGGCGGCTTCGTCGGCGACGACGACTCCGAGGGCGACGTCCTGTGGGCGGTCGGCGAGGTCCCCCCGGGGACTTCCCCCGGCGCCTTCGTCCGCGACCTCGCGCTCGACATGATCGCCGCTTCCAACGACGAGATCGGGACCTCCTCGCGCCTGGCGCTCACCGAGGACTCGGGCCTGCCCGGAGTGCTGTGGAAAGGCGCTCCGCAGGACTGGAGCCTCTCGCTGTCCCACTCCGGCCGCTACGCGGCCGCGAGCTTCATGATCTCCTAGGCCGGACTGTTGCGGAGCGTTAGTCCTAGGAGGGCG
The DNA here is from genome assembly GCA_016182905.1 of Elusimicrobiota bacterium. Classification (NCBI taxonomy): domain Bacteria; kingdom Pseudomonadati; phylum Elusimicrobiota; species Elusimicrobiota bacterium. Next base: position 185,928 of record JACPFR010000010.1, on the reverse strand, counting down.
GGGCCCAAAAGGCTCATATTCTGGCTCATATTCTTTAAAAGAGCCCCGCGCTATAATAGACCCATGAAGAAACTCATTTTCGTGCTCCTCGGCCTCCTTCCGGCGCTGAGCTTCGCCGGGGTCACCAAGTCCGCGACCTCCTCGGCCTCCTCCTCGATCGCCCCGGCCGTCTCGCCCGTGTCCGTCTCCGGCCCCGGCCTGCTGGCCCCGTCCGCGCTCGCGCCGTCGCTCCTCTCCCCGGCCTTGGCCGCGCCCGCGCCGGCCCCCATGCCCGCCGCCGCGGCCCCATCCGCCCTCGCTCACGTCATCCCGGCGGCCATCGCCCCGGTCGACGGCCACCCCCGCGCCGCGCTCTTCGAGCGCCTCCACCGCCGCTTCGCCGCGCTCGACGCGGCCTTCCCGATCCCCGCGAGGAGCCCCGCCGCCCGCCTGCGCCGCCACGTCCGCGCCGAGCTGCTCGACACCGTGCGCACCGTGCCGGAGGCCGACGCCTCCCTCCTCGAGACGGTGGCCGGCGAGGCCGACCGCGCCTTGGCCGCCATCCAGAAGCGCCTGGACGCCGGCGAGATCGACCCGTCGCTCGACCTCCGCGTCGATCCGGACGGCCCCCCCGTCTCCTCCCCCGCCCGCCCGCTGAAGGTCGGCGTCTATCCCGTGGCCGCCGACCCGTTCCACTGGGGCCACCTGATCGTCGCCCTGCGCGCCGTCGGCGACCTGAGCGTGGACAAGGTCGTCTTCGTCCTGGCCGGCGACGACCCGCGCAAGCCGACGATGACGCCGGTCCTCGACCGCCACCCGATGGGCGTCGAGGTCCTCAAGGGCTTCGCCCCGTTCTTCGTCTACTCCCCCATCGCGGTCGGCACCCAGTTCGACGGCGAGACCAACATCTTCCGCATCCTCGCGCTGAACCCCGGCATGCCGGTCGAGGCCTGGTACATGGTGGGCGACGACCACTACCGCCTGACCGACAAGAAGGGCAACCCCGACACCTTGCCGAAGCTCGAGGCCAACCGCGAGAAGGCGCTCGGCCACGACACGGCCCTGCATCAGCTCAAGGTCGCCTTCATCGAGCGCGAGCGTCCCGCCGAGTCCGTCCCCACCACGCTCGAGGTCAAGTTCATCGAGCACGCGGGCTTCGACGCCTCCTCGACGGCCGTCCGCGAGGGCAGCCACGGCCTCGTCCCGCACCGCGCCATCGAGTACGCCCGCCGCAGAGGCCTGTACGGCATGGCCGAGCCGCCGTCTCCCGTCAAATAGACGGCTCGCCGCAAAAAAGTTATTCTCGTTCCATGAACGAGACCGTTTGCGCGCTGTTCGCCGGGCAGTCGGTGCAGGAGTCGGGCATGGGCGTCGGGCTCCTCAAGAACGCCGCCGCCCGCGCCGTGATCGAGCGGCTCAAGCCCTCCCTCGGAGCGGACCTCGAGACTTTGCTGACCACGATGCCCGAGGAGCCGCTCGCGCTGACCTTCAACGCCCAGCGCGCCATCCACGCCTCCCACGTCGCCCACTGGCTCGCCTACGAGGCCGCGCGCCCCGGCCTCGTGCTCGACGGCGCGATCGGGCACTCGATGGGCGTCGTCGCCGCCCTGGTAGCGGCCGGCGCGCTCAGCGTCGAGGAGAGCGGCCGCTTCATCGCCGCTCGCGCGAAGGCCTTCTCCGACTGCTGCAAGGGCTTCTCCGAGCCGATGGGCCTGGCCGCGGCGTCCGCCGACGACTTCCAGGACGTCGCCGACTCGGTCTCCGAGGTCCCCGGCGTCTCCGTCGCCCTGTGGAACACCGTGACGAAGGGAACGCTCGGCGGGACCACCGCCGCGCTCGAGGCCTACGCCGAGAAGGCGCGCGCCGAGGACTGGCCGGTCAAGGTCAAGGTGCTCAAGGTCGAGGGGCCGTACCACACCGCCGCCTTCGCCCCCGCCAAGGCGGAGCTCGCCGCGGCGCTCGCGTCCATCGACCTCAAGGCGCCGAAGGTCCCCGTGTTCATGGGCACCTCCGGCAAGGCGGAGACCGACCCGGCGCGGATCAAGGAGCTCCTCGCCGAGCAGACCGTCGCCTGCGAGCGCCATCTCGAGGCGGTGCGCGCGGCGCACGCCGCCGGCTGCAGGACCTTCGTCGAGGTCTCCTTCAAGCCCCAGCCGGTGACCTGGCTCAACGATCAGCTCGAGGCCGGCTCCTACAAGGCCCTCGCCGTCCCCACCGCCGAGATCGCCGCCTGACGGCGCCTATCCTCAAGGATAATCAGCGGAGTCCGGCGCGGCGCTCGGCGCACTTGCTGCATTTGCCGCACGGGTCCACGCCGCGCGGACGCAGGCAGGAGAAGGTCAGCTCGAGCGGGAAGCGCTTCCCCAAGCGCTCGGCCAGGCGCGCCACGCCGTCCTTGTGGAGCTTGGTGTAGGGGGCCTCGACCTTGAGGCGCGAGCGCAGGGCGTCGTTGATCGCCGACTCCATGTCCATGAGGAAGCGCGGCTTCGAGTCGGCGAAGGGGTTGCCCCGCAGGACGCCGAGGACGACGAGCGGCAGGCCGCGCGTGGCGGCGTAGACCCCGGCCTGGCTCAGCAGGAGGAGGTTGCGCCCCGGGAGGTACACCGAGTCCCAGGCCGCGCGCGACGAGGGCACGCCCTTGCCCGTCAGGCTCCAATGTCCGCCCATGATCCAGCCCATCGGGGTCTCGGCGACGGTCAGCGGCTTCAGGCGCGGGCTTTTCAGCGCCTTCAGGAAGCGCCGGAGCCAGTGCAGCTCGGCCTTCTCCCAAAAGAAGCCGGAGCTGACGTAGAACGGATGGACCTCGTAGCCCCGCTCGAGGTAGTCGGCCAGGAGCACGCCGCTGTCGAAGCCGCCGCTGGCCAGGATGCAGACCTTCCTCCTCATCCCGCGCAGTGCGCCCATAGGGCCTCCCCGTCGAAAGCGAGCTCGGTCACGCTGCGGTCGAGCAGGAACAGCGCGAGCTGCGAGCCCGCCGGCGTGAAGGCGGCCGACAGGTCGCAGCGCGCGAACATCGGCCAGCGCAGGGGCCGCGCGAGACGCAAGGTCCAACCCGGCGATTCGAGAGACAGCGTCGCCAGCGGCGAGAGCCGCGAGAAATCCTCCAGCGCGCGGTCGAGGACCGGCTCCTTGAATATCCCCGCCTTGAACGGGACGGGGCTCAGGACGCGGCGCGTCGGGGCCTCCGCGCCGGCGGCGTAGTCCCAGGCCAGGGCCTGGCCGGTCTTGAGCTTGGCGCCGCGCGCCGCGCCGCACAGGCGGACCGAGGTCCAGCGTCCGGTCTTCAGGTCCCAGGACGCGGCGAGCCAAGGGCGGCCCTCGACGGGGGCGTCGGGGGCGGGGCCCTCGAGCCCGAACGGCGCGAGCGCCGTCTTGATCCAGGCGGCGTGATCTCCGGCCCCGAAGAAGCGCAGCCCGACGCGGTGAAGGCCGGCGCCGCTCACGGAGACCTCCCAGCGGCCGGGGCCGTCGAGGGCCCCGGCGGCGGCGAGCATCGCCTTGACGTCGGCGCCGGGCACGCAGGCGCCCACGGCCTTCGTCCATTCGATCCGTTCTTTGGCGTTCATGAATCTTCCTCGGGGGTCAGGAAGGCCGCGCGCTTCACCTTGTCGACGAGCGCGGCGTCCTTGTAGAACCCGGTGTCGCCGAGCGCGTACTTCTTGCGGTGCGCGGCCGCGGCGGCGGCCTGCTCCTTGAGCAGGGCCGCGGGGAACCACAGCACCGAGTGGCGCAGGACCTCGAGCTCGGTCCACATGCCCATCACGAAGCGGCGCCCGAACTCGGTGAAGGAGCCGTAGCCGGTCAGGCCCTTGAGCGCGGCCTCGACTTGATTGAGGCGCAGGGCGACGTTGACCATCAGCTCGATGCGCTGCTCGACGGGGAACTCCTCGCGCGCCAACGAGGTGGCGACGTAGCGCGCGACGTTGAGGAACGCGTGCGCGCCGAGGAGCAGGCCGCGCAGGCGCCGCGCGTCCGGGCGCCACGGCGAGTAGAACACCTGCCCGCCCTGCCCCGGCAGCAGGATCGCGTCGACGACGAGGAGCTGGTTCATCTTCTGGTGGCAGAATTCGTGGATGAGGGTCTCAGCCTGAAGGATGCGGTCCTCGGAGTGGGACAGCGCGATCAGGCCGCGGAGGTTGACGTAGGAGGAGCTGACGCTGCCGTGCTCGACGGGGTTCTTCAGCGGGACGAGGGAGAAGAGCAGGTCGCGCATCTCGGAGTACAGGCCGTGGTCGCGCCCGGAGAGGTCGCAGAACGCCTCCCCAAGGACCGCGGCGAAGCGCGCGCGCTCCTTGTCGTCCAAAGACACGAGCCCGTGCATGGTGACGCCGTGCACCATCAGCCAGCCGCGGTCGTCGGCCACGATCCCGGGAACGGCCTCGACGAGGGACTCGAGGCGGGCGGGCCTGGCTCCGGACGAGAGCCTGCCCCCCGCCGTCTTCAGCGTCAGCGGAGCCGTGGGCGCGGCCTGCAGGAACTTCGGCGTGCCGTACAGGAAGAAGCGCCCGTCGGGATCGGCCGTGGCGTCGAGCGCCAGGCGGTCGCCGCGCGACAGCGCCAGCGCCGCCGGGAAGCTCTGGAACAGCCCGAACTGGAGGTGCCAGTCGCTCTCCTGGACGGGCGCGCCGAAGTGGCGGGAGTGCAGGTCGAGCCAGTAGTCGAAGCAGGGGTGCACGGCCAGGCGGTCGCGCTCGGGGGACTTCGTCCGCAGGAAGTAGCGCAGGCCCGCGGCGTAGCGCCGCTTCTTGACCGCGGCGGGCGCGTGCTTCAGGTAATGCGTCTCGATGCGCGCGAGGTCCGCGAGCGCCAGCTCGCGCCGGCGCTTGACCACCCAGGCCCACTCCGGGCTGAGGCCTCCGCCGAAGATCCAGCGATTCTCGTAAAGGGTGTTCAATAGAGGAACCTCAGCACGTGGCCCTCGAGCAGACGGGTCAGGAAATAGCCCAGAAAGATCCAGTTCGCGAAGGAGATGGTCGGGGCGAGCGGCACGGTCTCGATGCCCTCGGCCCCGCACCACTCGCGCAGGGCCTCCGCCTGCTCTCCCGTCAGGCCGTCGGCGTAGAAGGTCGAGAAGTGCTCGTCGCGGAAGTCCTCGTCGGCCTCGATGCGCTCGACGAGCGAGGGGCCGAGCGTCATGAACCGGTCGATGTGCGCGATGGGCACGCTCTTGTAGGACTCGGCGTCCCAGATCTTCACGAAGACGAGCGCCAGGCCGAAGAACAATCCCATCACCGCCCAGATCGAGAGCACGGACAGGTCCATCGCCGCGGCCCACGCCGGCGCCTCGAGGCCGCCGAGGCTCGGAAAGGCCGCCGCGGGGAGCGCCGGCAGGGCGGGCGCGGCCGGCACGGACAGCCCGCGGCCGAGGGACGCCAGCCGATGCCAGGCGCCGGCGATCCACGACCAAAGCGTCGAGAACAGCAGGCGCCACGGGATCAGCCCCGGCAGCATCATCAGGAAGGGAAGGAACACGTAGCCGGTCTTCCCGGCGATGATCTTGAACGCCAGCTGGACGCCGAGGAGGATGCACAGGCTGAAGACGGTGAGGTGCCCGAAGATCACCGCCAGGGCCGGGAGGTTCAGGTTCGGGTGCCGCCACAGGACCACGGCGCAGACGCCGAGCACGGTGCCCAGCGCCCAGCCCGTGCCGACCCACTGGCAGATGCGGCTCCAGGTGAACATCAAGGCGAAGCAGACCAAGGTCTTGAGCACGTTGGAGGTGATCACGTCGTTGAGGTAGTAGGAGATCATCGACATCACCGCCATCATCGACAGCCAGGATAGCGCGTCGAGGACGAACCGCAGCGGCTTCTCGCGGTAGGCCGTCAGCCAGCCGCCGACCTCGACCTTGACCTGGTCGCGCAGCCAGCACGCCTTGCCGTGCACGACGGCGGCCGCGGCCCGGGCGTTGGCGAGAGTGAAGGCCTCCGCCGGGAGCAGACCCGCGCCGAACGACTTGAAGCGCAAGCGCGAGAAGTCGAACTCGGGGAAGCGGAAGTCCTTGTAGTAGGCGCGGATCAACCCCGTCACGTGGCTCTTGTAGTGGGCGAAGCGCGTGCGCCACAGGTATTCGCAGGCGGTCAGGAACAGGAACGCGGCCGCGGGCACGAAGACGTTGATCAGGACCTCGAGGAAGAGCAGGCCCGAGCGGAACGACCCGGGGATGCGCATCAGCGGGTAGCACAGCGCGAGGAGCACGAAGAGCTTCACGTCGCCGGCGGGCCAGATGCGCAGGCGCCACAGCAGGTACGCCGCGGCCGCCGAGAACCCCGCGTGGCCGGCGAGGGCCAGGTAGTAGTCGCGCAGGATGAAGACATTGATGAAGCCGAACGCGCCGAGCAAGGACTGCCCCAGGATCAGGGCGTAGCCGATCAGGATCAGCTTGAGCCAGAACATGATGTACTGGTTGCGGATCTTCTGCTCCTTCCAGTCGACCCACCCCATCTGCCCCCAGGAGGACAGGAACACGGCCCAGGCGTACAGCTGGATGACGCGGATCAGGACGCCGGCTCCTTCCATTACCTTCCCACCTCGTTTCGGTCTCCTTCGGGCGGAGGGATGTTAGCTTTTTTCATCTCGGGAACCGGGCGCGCGGGCCCGTTGAGACAGGGTAGGTCAAAATGACAGGGGCGTCAAGGACGGCCCCCGCGGGCCCGCTCCCCGTGAACAACACATGCAAAACGGCTAAGCTTTACACGTCCGAACCATGAAGACCTTCCCTCCCGACACCCTCGCGGAAACCCTCGGCCGTCACTTCTTCCTCGGCCGTTCCACCGCGCATCTTCCCGGCCGCCACGGCATCATCCATGGGAAGGATTACCGCGCGGCGCTGCGCCGTTTCCCCGCGATGCCCTCCCCCCGCAAGCTCGCCGAGCGCGGCCGTCTGCTGCGCGTCCTCGGAGAGGCGGAGCGCGCCGCGGCCGACCTCGACGCGGCGCTCGAGGCCGACCCGTCCCTCGCCGCCGCCCACGCCTGGCGCTGGGAGCTGAAGGCCGCGGCGGGAGACAAGTCCGCCGCGGACATCGAGCGGGCCGTCGAGCTCGAGCCGGGCAGCGGCTGGTGGCGGCTGTGGCTGTCCTTGGCCAGGATGACGAAGGGCGCCTTCGAGGCCGCGCTGGACGACGCCGAGGCCGCCGCGAAGCGGCTTCCGCGCGAGGCCCTGCCGCTCGCCGTCCAAGGGCTGATCCTCTACAAGCTCAAGCGCCGAAAAGACGCGCTCGCGCCGCTCGGCGCGGCCCTGCGCCTCGACCCGGAGCTGGAGTGGGGCTGGCGTCTGCGCGGCGTCTGCCGGTTCGAAGAAGGCGACCGGAAGGGCTGCCTCGCCGACTGCATGGAGGCGATGCGTCTCGACGAGAACTGCGGCCTGCTCTTCGTGATGCTGGGCCTGCACGCCCTCAAGACCGACTCGCGCCAGAGCCTGGACGCCGCGACGCGCCACATCGACGAGAACCCGGACGACTTCTGGGCCTACGTCTTCCGCGCCGACGTGCGCCGCGGACCCGAGATCGGCGAGAACCTCGGCGCGCTCGAGGACCTGCGCCGCGCCGCCGAGCTCGAGCCCGGGCGCGGCTTCGTGTGGGCCTACCTGTCGCGCTGCCAGATCACCTTGGGCGATTTCCGCTCGGCCGCCGAGTCGCTGAAGAAGGCCGTCGCCCTCGAGCCCAAGACCGGCTGGATCCGCGCCTGGCACGGGGAGTTCCTGCGCCGCACCGGCGACGCCGCGGGCGCCGCCAAGGCGCTCGACCTGGCCGTGCGCCTGTCCCCCGGCTACGAGCTGGCCTACGCGTGGCGCGGCAGCGCCCGCCGCCTGCTGGGCAAGCCCAAGGACGCCGTCGCGGACCTCGACATCGCCATCGCGCTCAAGCCGCACACGATCGACCTGTGCCTGTTCGAGCGCATGCACGCCTACCGCGCGCTCGGCCGCACCGCCGAGGCCCTCGAGGACATCCAGCGCGCGAGCGCGCTGAACCCGAAGTACCTCTGGGAGGCCGAGCCGAAGAGCTTCGCCCGCGGCCTCAAGGAGCTCGACGCCGAGATCGAGAGAGCGCCCGCCAACGCGCTGGCGCACCTGTGGCGCGGCGACCTCATGATGCGCCTGCGCGACTTCGCCCGCGCCGAGAAGGACCTGACCCGCGCGCTCGCGCTGAAGCCTTGTCCGCCCGAGGCCCTGATCCTGCGCGGACGCACGCGCGGCGAGCTCGGCGAATGGAAGGCCGCCTTCGCCGACTTCGACGCGGCCATCGCGCGCGACCCGGAGTCGGCGTTCGCCTACGCCTGGCGCGGCCGCGCGCGCATGCTGCAGGGCGCCTTGCCCGCCGCGATCGCCGATCTCGAGCGCGCGCTCGAGCTCGAGACCAACTCCGCCTGGATCCTGAGCTGGAAGGGCGAGGCCGAGTACCGCCTCGGCCGCGACGCCGCGGCCGAGGCGTCCTTGTCGAAGGCCATCGAGGTCCACGTGAAGTTCGCCGACGCCTTCCTGTGGCGAGGGGCCGCGCGCCTGCGCCGCGGCGACCGCGAAGGCGCGATGTCCGACCTGGACCAGGCGCTGGCGCTCCAGCCCGGCAACGGCCTCGCGCTGTACTACCGCGGCAAGCTGTATCTCGCGAACGGCCGCGCCTGCGAAGGCCGCGCCGACCTCGCCTTGGCCGCCGGGAACCCCGGGCTCCTCTCCCCCGCCGAGCTCAAGGAGATCAAGGCGATCCTGCGCAAGCCCGCGCCCGCCGCCGCCGACGCCGACGACGACGACGACGACGCTCTCGTCGCGAAGGCCCGGGCGCTTCAAAAAGAAGGCCGCCACGAGGAGGCCGCCGGTCTCTATGCCGGACTGCTCGCCAAACGCGAGGACGCCGAGCTGTACGGCCTGCGCGCCGAGGCCTACCGCTGCATGGGCCGCTACGACCTCGCCCTCGCCGACCAGAGCGCGATCGTGAAGCTGCAGCCGGGCTCGGCCGACGCCCTATCGGGCCGCGTCGAGTTCAAGCGCCACCTGTGGGACTTCGAGGGAGGACTCGAGGACGCGGAGGCCGCGATCGAGCTCGACCCGAAGTCGGCCTCCGCCTGGGTCCAGAAAAGCGAGTGCCAGCGCAGCCTCGGGCGCTACGACGAGGCGATCGCCAGCGCGACGAAGGCCGTCGACCGCGACCCGTCCTGGCCGTGGGCGCGCATCGTGCGCGCGAAGGCGCGGCGCCAGAAGGGCGATCTCGAGGGCGCGCTCGCCGACACGCGCGAGGCGGAGAAAGGCGGCACCGAAGCCTACGCCCGCGGCTGGCGCGCCGAGATCCTGCGCAAGGCCGGACGGCTCGAGGAAAGCCTCGCGGACGTCCTCGTCGCCGTCTCGCTGCAGCCGACGAACGCCTGGTTCCTGGCCCTGCGCGGTCAGATCCGGATGGAGCTCGGCGAGAAGGAGAAGGGCCTCGCCGACCTGCTCGAGGCGATGCGCCTCGATCCGCGCTGCTCCTGCGACTACGATTTCCTGGGCGCGCAGGGCCCGCTCGTGCTCCGCGACGAGAAGCTCGCGTGGGTGCACGCGTGGCGCGGCGGCGTGCACCGCGCCGCGGGCCGCGCGGAGCAAGCGCGAGCCGCCCTCGATCATGCGGTCCGGCTCGCCCCGGACTGCTTCTGGATCGTCGCCTGGCACGGCGAGCTGCTGATCGCGCAGGGCGACGCGGCGGCCGGCCTCGCGGAGCTGAAGCGGGCGCTGAAGCTCTATGCGCGCTACGCCCAGGCCTGGGTCTGGGCCGGACAGGCCCTTCTCAACGAGGGGAAGGCGGCCGAGGCCCTGAAGGCCTTCGCCTCCGCCGCCGCCGTCGAGCCGAACAACGTCTGGAGCCTCATCGGGCAGGCGGTCTGCCTCGAAAGGATCGGGAAGGCGGAAGAGGCCGCCGCCCTTTATTCGCGCGCCCAGGCCCTCGCGCCCGCGTTATTTTCCGGAGCGAAGTAGCCGCGTCGTCTCGTCGCGAGTCGAACGAAGCAGCACCCAGTGAGGATCGGAGGCGGCGCTTCCCAGCGTGAGCGCCCGGTCATAGACCTTCAACGCCTCCTCGGACCGCCCCATCCGGATGTAAACGGCGCCGAGAGAGAACGAGGCCGGAAGGAAAGCCGGGTCCGCCGCAAGCGCCTTTCGCAGGTCGGAGGCCGAAGCCTCCCATCTGCCGCCGGCGGCCTCGCTGACGGCCTTGTCCGTCCAGAGGGTCGCGGAGTCCGGGCGGACGCGAAGAAGCTCGCGGAGCAGAGCCAAGGCTTCGCGGTGCGCTCCCGCGGCTTGAAGGGAGACGACGGCGTCCCGCATCGGATCATGACGCCGCGCGACTTTCCTCGAAGGCTCGTCGTCGAAAAGGAGGTAAAGCTCCCGCCACACCGCGATCCAATCCTTCGGCGGCAGATGGCCGAAGAGCTCCCGCGCGTGGTCCCAGAGGATCTCCAGGCTGTGCGGGGATTCCTCCGGCGCCCGGCCCGCGTGAATGATCGCGTACGCCGCCAGCAGCCGTTCCCTCGCCTCGCGCGTCCGGCCGTCCCGGCCGAAGACATAGGCCCGCATCAGGTCGGGGTCGGTCTTGTGCGTCTGCGCGGTGAGCGGCGACAGCGGGCGGTTCCAGGCGAGCAGGGGCTCGGGGTCGCCCGCCAACAGCCTCGCCCAGTCGCGATGGAGCCCCCAGAGAGGGTTGTCGGGGCGGAGCTCGGCGGCCAGGCTCAGGTCCGCGACGGCTCCGGCGCGGTCCCCCGCTTTCAAGCGCCGCCAGCCCCGGCGATAGTGGAGCCAGCCGTCACGGGGCGCGCGTTCCAGGGCCTCGGCCAGCGCCTGGTCGGATTCGGGCGGGCGCGCCTGAAAGAGCTTCGCGTAGCGCAGCGCCCGGACGTCGGCTTCGGCTCCGGCCAGGCAGGCGCAGGCGAGAAGGAGCAGCAGCCAAGCCCGCGCGCCCGCCGCGAGGCCGGACGCCTCGGCCGCCTTAGGGAGAAAGGGGACGGCGAGCATAGCCCCGAGCGCGGCCAGCAAGGGCCAAAGCGGCACCATGTAGTCCGGGAGCACGGCGATGGAGGAATGGATCAGCACGTAATACGCGCAGAGGAGCGCCAAGGCCCGCGCCGACGGATTCCGGCGGCACGCCCAGGCGCCGGCGGCGCCGAAGGCGAAGAGCCACGGCTGGAGACTGATCGCGTAGGCGAAGCGCCCCGCGAAGCCCGCCGCGTAGCGCAGCGGGTGGCGTGCGATCTCGGTGAAAGCCCAGGTCAAGAATCGCGGAAGGTATTGGTTCTGCAGCCCGGGCTCGGCCCGCACCTGCGCGCGCCAAAACGCCTCGGAATAATGCACGAAGCCGCCCGCGGCGCTGACGATGTTCGGAAGCGATTCTCCCCGCTCGAAAAAGGAGATCTGATGGTGGACGATCCAGTTCATCGCCGCCCACGGCAGCAAAGGCAGATAAGGGACCGTCAGGAGGATCAGGGCGTTGACGGCCCAGTCCCGCCCGCGCTCCCGGCGGCCCGCCCATTCGAGGCCGGCCAGCAGCGGCGGCAGAAGCAGCAGCGGCGAGCGGTAGAGCAGGCTCACGCCCACCGCGGCGGCGAGCACCGCGGTGCGGGCCGGGGTCGGCGACGCGGCGCGCCAGACCAAGGCCGCCGCCGCCTGGAGAACGAAGAGCGTGTAGAAGAACTGCACGTAGGGCTGATGGCGAGGCCAAAGGTCCGGCCAAGCCAGCAGGATGAATACCGCCGGAACGGCGGCGAACGGCGCGCCCGACAGGATGCAGACGGCGGCGACGGTCAGCAGTCCGGCCAGAACCGCCGCCTGGCGCCAAGGCCGGCGCCCGGGAGGGGTATGGCTGAAGATCCGCACGGCGAGCATGCTCGCCAACGGCTGGTGGAAGGAAGGATAGAGCGAGAAGCCCGGATTGGCGCCGTGGATCAGGACTTCCCCGCACTCGGCGTACGGCAGAGACGCGCCGTGGGCCTCGGTTCCGGGAAGGACCCAGGCGGGAGCCTTCCAGACGCCCCAGGCGAGAAGGAGCGCAAGAAGGGGGAGGACGACGCGTGTCTGATTCAGTCTCGTTTCCTATTGCGCGCGGCGCCGAAGTCCGCGGACATGATACCAATATTCAGAATCCGCGCGCGGCGCCGGGCGAAAGCCTCCAAGTTCACTGGGTTTTAACGGATAAACCACCAAGGCACCAAGACACGAAGATATTTAGTTTTTCAAAGGACGATTCTTCGGATACCCTCCCGGATCAGGGATGAGCAAGCCGAGGCGTAGGCCTGTCAGCTTAAGATAGGTCAAGAGCTGCGCGGTATGGATCGGATGAAGGACCTCGACCGCCTTGAGTTCGACGATGATGCGTCCATCCACGATGAGATCGACGCGCAGGCCCGTCTCGATGCTGAATCCGCCGTAAAGAACGGGCAGGGAGAGTTGTGACTGGAAAGGAACGCCCCGACACCTGAATTCGTGGCAGAGGCAATGCTCGTAGACCGATTCGAGTAATCCCGGACCCAGGGTCTTGTGGACCTTGAAGGCCGCGTCGACGATGACGCGAGAGCTCGGCCCCAGATCGGGCGGGAGCGGTCGAAACCAAAAATCCTTTGTGTCTTGGTGGTTTATCCATTACTATTCATACGATCCACCCCGCCAAAAAGTTCCCTAGCCCCTGCCGTAAAACCCCGTGACCATGGACCCGAAAGCGAATTGCGCCTCAGGCTCTTATCTGTTATACTCGAAAAAATCGCATGAAGAGGGCCCTTTTATGAAGATGACAAGCCTCCTGGGAGCCGTTCTTCTTCTCGCGCCCGCCCTGGCGTCCGCGGCCGACGCCGCGTCTCCGCCGCCGCCCAGCGTTCCGAGCCCCTCCGCCGCCGCCTCCGGCGCCGCGACGAGGCAAGCCTTGAGGAATTCGATCGGAGGATTGAACGCGGCGTTCGACTCGACTCAGCAGTGCCTGGACCTGGAGGCCGAGTTGAAATCGGACCTCGCCAAGAAGAAAGCGGCCCTCGCCGCGGAGTTCAAGGGCAGTATCCCCCTCGCGTTCGACGACCTGCTCCGGCAGAAGACTCAGCGGATCGAAAAGCAGCACGCCCGGTGCTTCCGGGAGCATGACGCGCTGGGAAAACAGATCGAGACGGTGGGACAGCTCTTCGGCAGCATCGAGCCGAAGAGCTTGAACGTCAAGACGGAAAGGGAGCTCTTCGACGCCAAGAAGGCCCGATTCCTGGAGATGATGCCGACGGCCAAGCCGTACAATCGGCCGAAGCGCAGGCAGGCCTCGGAGTAGCCCCGTGCCCGTCTCCCCCTCCAAAGCCCGGAAGAAGGCCGCGGCCCGTCCCAAGCTCGAGTTCAGCGTCGACCCCCGTCTCGAGCTCGACGGCGTCATGGAGCTGCTCGCCTTCGACCTCACCGCGGGCGGCAAGGGCCCCGGGCACGCGACGGACTTCATGCACCCGGACATCGAGTACGTCCGCCAGGCCCGCAGGTACTTCGCCCCCTACAAGGACCACCCCGCCATCCGCCACCGCGCCCTGCCCGAGATCCGGGCCTTCGACCTCGGGCAGCGCGGCCAGGGGCTCATGCGCCTCTCGCCCTCGCCCGAGCTCAAGCCGCACTCGCAGATCTCCATCGCGTTCCTCGCCCACTACGTCGGAGGCGACGCCGAGCTCGAGAAGTGGCTGCAGCACATGCGCGACTTCGCGGTCGACTCGAAGTTCACGGAGTTCTTCGACGCGAACGTCCATCTGCTCGACGCCGACCTGGCCAAGCTGAAGGGCGAGATCGAGGCGGTCGACTACATCGGCAAGATCGAGAAGTACACCGGCCTGCCCTTCGAGGGACGCTACCTCTTCACGCTTTCCCCGTTCATCTCCTCGGACACCGGCGCGAACATCGTCCAGCGCGGAGAGGACGGCCTGGCCGACATCATCTCCGTCGTCGGCCCCGTCGAGCCGACCTCCGGGCCGCTCACCTGCACCTACCACCGCCTGCACGCGCGCATCTGGCACGAGGCCGCCCACGGCGTCCTCGACAACGTCACCGAGCTTTACGGCGAGGACATCGCCAAGAAGCAGCCCCCGCAGCGCAAGGCCACGCGCGAGTACCAGAACTGGATGCACCACGTGCGCGAGCACATGGTCCGCTCGGTCATGCTCCGCCTGGTCAGCCTGGAGATCAGCGCGGCGCTGTCCGACCACGAGCTGCGGCACGAGGAGGAGTGCGGCCTCCCGTTCCTGCGGGATTTCAAGGCGCGCATCGCCGAATACGAGGGCGACCGGAAGAAATATCCGACCTTCGCCGATTTCTACCCGCGCCTGCTCGACGCGCTTCCCGCGCCCCCCAAGGGCAAGCCCTCCCGCCCTCTCGATCGCGAGGGCGACCCTTATCGCGACTGGATCACCGAGAACGCGATGCCGTTCTACACCGAGCGCCAGCGCGTGCGCGCGCTGTGGTATCTCGATCTCATGCTGTCCCGCTCCAAGAACCCGGGGCTCCTGCTCAAGCGGGCCTGCCTCAAGCACCTCCTCGGCCGCACGCAGGAGGCGGTCAAGGACGCGGAGGCCGTGCTCGCTCTGCGCCCCAAGGACGAGGGCGCCTTGCAGGTGCTCAAGGGAGGCGGCTCCGCCCCCAAGGGGACGGGCGCGCCCGCCCCCGCCGTCGAGAAAGCGCCTCCCGGGCGGGAGGCGCCCTATGAACGGCCGGCCGATCTCAAGCGGCTGAACGCCGAAGGCGTCAAGCTTTATCTCAAGGGCGGCCACGCGGCCGCGCTCAAGAAGTTCGAGGCGGCGCTCAAGTCCGCGCCCGAGGACGCGGAGACCTTGGTCAACGCCGCCGTCGTCTACGGCGAGACCGCGCAGGACGCGAAGGCGCTCGCGGCGTACGAGAAGGCCATCGAGCGCTGCCTCGCGGTCCCCTCGCCGCAGAGCCGCACGACGGCGGCCGCGGCGATGACCTCGCGCGCCACCCTGCACGAGCGCGCGAAGGACCCCAAGGCGGCCCGCGCCGACCTGGAGCGGGCGCTGCAGCTCGCGCCGATGGAGTGGGACCAGCGTCCGGCCATCGAGAAGCGCCTCAAGGGATTGGGGTGACCGGGACCGCGGAGCAGGACCTCGAGACGCTCACCGCCGCCATGACCGCGGCGACGGCCCAAGCCTGGCTGCCCCTGCTCAAGACCGCCGTCGATCGAGCCTCGCACGGCAACGGCCGGTCCGCCTCGCCGGACGAGGCCATCAGGCGCGCGCTCGACAAGGCCCTCGCCCTCGCGCCCGGGGACTGGGAACTGCTGTGCCTGCGCGGGACCATCCTCGCCGGCCGAAGCGAGTTCGACCTCGCCCTGAAGGACTTCGATCGGTCCATCGAGCTCGCGCCGAAGTCCCCGAGGCCTTTCGCGGGCCGGTCGTACCTGCACACCCGCCTCGGCGACTGGAACGCGGCCCTCGCGGACCTCGACCGGGCCGCCGCTTTGTCGGGCGCGGGCGCCGGGAGCTCTCTCGACCGCGGCCTCGTCCTGCTCTCGCTCGGGCGCGCCGCCGAGGCCCGGGCCGAGTTCGCCAAGTCGCCCTCGGACCCCGAGGCCCGCTACCAGCTCGGCCGCGCCTTGCTCGCCGAGGGAAAGACGGAGGAGGCGCGGGAGGCGATCCGCGCGGCGCTCCAAGGCAGCGGCGCCGACTCGTCGCGCCGGCGCTCGTACGAGATGATGGAGGCCGCGGCCGCCGCGCTCGGCCACATCGCGAAGTCCGGGAAGGCGGCCGGCGCGCCCGGGGAGAAATTCATGAGCGACGCGAAGAAGACGGCGGCCAAGGACGGCAAAGGATGCCTCTGGCTCCTCGGCGTCGGCATCGACCGCCCGTACGAGGTCACTTTGAACACTTTGATGGCCCTCAAGCGCTGCGACGCCGTCTACACCCAGGCCGACACGCGCGAGGTGCGCGAGCTGCTCGAGGCGGTCTTCCCGGGCGTCCATTCGATCGCCGTCGGCGGCGGCAAGGGCGCCAACCCTCAGGAGACGGTCTGGAAGACGGTCAAAGCCGAGCTCGACAAGGGTTCGCAGACCGGCTACGTCACCTACGGCCACCCGATGCTGTTCGGCGAGGGGAACATGATGGCCAAGCGCTGCAAGGACGCCGGCTACCCGTACCGCGTGATGACCGCACCCTCCTCGATCGACGGGATCCTGACGATGCTGCAGGAGGACCTCGAGCTGTGCGAGCGCGGCTTCACGGTGCAGAACGCCCGCAGCCTCGCCGAGCCCGGCGCCGCCGTCGATTCCTCCAAGGGCGCGATCATCCTCGGCGTCAACCGCGTGATGGAGGAGAACAAGTTCGGGACCTTCTGCGACCGCCTCGAGGCCGCCTTCCCGAAGGAGCACGTCCTCTACGCCCTCAAGTGCGGCGACGGCTACCGCGACGAGACGCGCCTGAAGCTCACCGTCGCCGAGTTCCGCCGCAAGGAGCGCGAGCTCGACCCGGCGCTGACCTTGTTCGTGCCCGAGATAAAAGGGAACAGCCCGGCGCCGAAGCCTCGACGAAAAGGGTCCTGATGACTATCCTCGAGGTTAGTCCGCCGGAGGAAGGCCGCTAAATGCCCGTTCAGGATCATTTCGGAGGCGAGACGCTCGCCGCGTCGTTCGCGAGGATCGACCCGCTGCTCGACAGCGAGCCGACGGTCACCTATCGCAAGCTGCGGGACATGATGCTCAAGGCGCAGTTCGACCGCGGGCAGAGCGAGGCGCTGAAGTCCCCGTGGAGGGAGTTCTGCCTGGCCTCCCTGGAATGGGCCGCGAGCCGCGACCTCGAGGCGCTGAAGCTCCTCGACGCGGGCAGCCGCGTCTCCCCCCGCTACTACTGGATGCGCTACTACATCGCCGAGATCCTCCTGCGCCGCCTCGACCTGTACGGGCTCGCGCGCGAGGAGATCCAGGGCGTGATCGCGCGCTGCCCCTGGCTCTGGGAGGCGCGCTGCCTGTGGACGGAGAACCTGATGGCCGTCGGCCATCCCGATCCGCTCAAGGCCGTGCGGGGCATCGCCGTGCCCGAGCAGTCGCGCGCCTCGTTCCTCGCCTGGCGCGGCGCGCTCAAGCTCTGGTGGGGCGAGTACGCGGACGCGGTCGAGGACCTCGACGTCTCGGCGGGCATGGACAACCCCGACGCCCTGTGCTGGCGCGGCGGAGCCCTCTGCAAGCTCGGCCGGCTGGAGGAATCCAAGCGCGACCTCGACCGCCTGCTGACCATCGATCCGCACGATCCCGAGGGCCTCGTCTGGCGCGGCGAGCTCAACCGCCTGCTCGGCCGCTATCCGGAGGCGCTCGAGGACCTGGCCGGCGTGATCGCGATCAGCGGCGACAAGCCCTGGGCCCACGTCAACCGCGCCTTGGTCCATCTGGAGCGGAAGAACCTCCTCGAGGCGTACAAGGATTTCGCGCGCCTGCATCTCGATCACCACGACCTCGCGGCGATCGAAAGATCCCCCTTCACCGCCGCGAAGCTCCGGAGCCTGCTCGAAGCCGCCCTGAAAGCCGGGCGCGGCTGCCGCCGCTCGGATCCGCACCTCAACGCGGGCTGGATGAGGGCGGCCGGCATCCCGGTCCCGGCGAGGCCCGCGCCCGCCTCGCGCCTGCGCTGCTGGACCCGTTCGATGGGGATCCCGACGCCCCCCGACTCGCCGGACGCCGGGTCGGTCACCGAGGCGCAGGTCCGCGCCGCGTTCGCGGCCGCGGGAAGGAGATGACCAAGCCCGCGCCGGCCAAGGCCGCCGTCGCCCGGGCGCACGCGCTCCAGCGCGCCGGCGACGAGGGCCGGGCCCTCGAGGTGCTGGTGGAGTTCGTTCGAGCGCACCCGTCGAGCGCCGCCGCCCGCGCCGCGCTCGCCGACCTGCTCGCCGTCCAGGGCCGCCCCGCCGAGGCGATCGAGTCCTACGAGAAGGCCCTCGCGCTGGACCCGGACGCGCCCTCCGTCCTGATGAGCCTCTCCCGGCTGTATCTGCGCCACGGCGAGCCCGCGAAGGCGGAGGCGGCCCTGCGCCGCGCCGTCGCGAGGAAGGCCGGGCCCGAGGCGTCCTTGCTGCTCGGCGAGATGCTCAAGGACAAGGGCGAGGCCGGCGAAGCCGCGCCGCACCTTCGACGCGCCGCGGCCTCCAGGCCGCGGGGCGACGACGCGCACGCGCGGATGGCCGGCGGCCTCACGCGCTTCCGGGCGAACGTGAAGCTCGGCGCGTTCAAGGAAGCCTTCGAGGAGGCGGAAGCGCTGCTCGCCGCCTCGGGGACGCAGGACTGCATCGACTCCTTCTTCGTGTCGCCCGAGCAGAAGGAGCTCATGCCCACGCTCGACGCGCTCAAGGCCTTCTCCCGCGCGAAGCCGGAGAATCCCTGGCCGTACTACTTCCGGGCGACCCTGCTCGGCAACATGGGCCGCGGCGAGGAGGCGATCGCCGAGACCGAGAAGCTGGCCCGGATGCCCCCGCGCTACGACTGGATGCGCCACAAGCACGGGGAGGTCCTGCTGACGAACCGCCGGGACTACGCCGGCGCCGAGAAAGAGTACGCCGCCGCGCTGAAGTGCGTCCCCGGGTTTTGGAAGGCGGGCGCCGCCCTGGCGGAGATCGCCCTGTGCCGCGGCGACGGCGCGTCCGCCGCGCGTCTCCTCGACGAGCTCCTCAAGGGCATGCCCGAGCGGACCCGTCCGTGGGGCCACGCCTGCCGCGGCAAGCTCCTGCTCTGGTCGGGCGAGTATGAGGCCGCGCTGGCGAGCCTCGAGCTCGGCGTCGGCGCGGGCGTGCCTTATTCCCTGCGCCACCGCGGCGCGGCCCTCCTGCTCCTCGGACGGCTCGACGAGGCGGCGCGCGATCTCGACGAGGCGCTGCGCCAGGGGACGGACGCCGAAGGCCTCACCTGGCGCGGCGAGCTCCGGCGGCTGCGCGGGGACCACAAGGGCGCGCTCGAGGACCTCGGCGCCGCGATCCGCATGGACGGGGCCCACTCCTTCTGGGCCCTGGCCGACCGCGCGCTCGCCAAGGGCGCGGCCGGGGACCCGGCCGGGATGTGGACCGACTACTCGACGATCCGGCGCGACGTCCTCGACCGCTTCGAGAAGGCCGCCGGCCTCAAGGCCGAGTCCCCCGAGAAGCCCGACGAGGTGCGCGCGGTGCTCGAGGCGGGCCTGGCGCTCGGCCGCGGGATGCGCGTCTCCAACGAATACCTCTTCCCGGTCTGGATGGGTCATGGCCGCCAAGCTTAGCCTCGCCCAGAAGCGGCGCTTCGCGCGCGACGGCTACGTCATGCTGCCCCGGGTCGTCCCCGCCGCGCTCACCGGCGCGGCCGTGCGGGAGATCAACAACCGCCTCGGGACCGGAGCGCACCCCGGCAAGGACTACGCCGCCGATCCGAAGGACTACCTGTCGGAATACGCGAGCTCGCGCGCCGTCATGGATCTCGCTCGCGGCCCGGTCCGGCAGATCGCCGAGTCCCTGCTCGGCGCCGGCAAGGTCGAGCCCTTGACGCAGGGGCAGGTCGTCCTCCGGTTCCCGGCCGAGCACGACGCCGTCGAGTACGAGAGGCTGATCCACATCGACGGGCTGTATTCCTCCAAGGACGGCCTCGGCACCGGGGCCGGCAAGCCGCTGCGCTACTCGCTGTGCGCCGGCGTCCTCCTCAGCGACACGCCCGCGCCCGACATGGGGAACCTCACCGTGTTTCCGGGCACGCACCGCCAGATCGCCCGCGCCGTCGAGACCCGCGGCCTCGACGCGCTGAAGGGCGCCCTCGAAGAGAAGATCCCCCTGCCCGCGCCCGTGCAGGTGACCGGCCGCGCCGGCGACGTGGTGCTGTTCCACTTCCAGCTCGCGCACGACAAGGCGCGCAACCTCTCCCCCCACATCCGGCGCGCCGCGTATTTCCGCTTCTGGCACATCGACGCGTGGCACGACGGCTCCCTCGAGTACCTGAAGCGGGCGATGATCGATCCGTGGCTCGAGTGGCCCGGCATGCGAGGCATCGGTGAAGCTTAGCCTCGCCCGGAAGCGGCGCCTCGCGCGCGACGGCTACGTCGTGCTGCCCCGGGTCGTCCCCGCCGCGCTCACCGACGCCGCCGTGAGGGAGATCAATCACCGCCTGGGCGCGGGCGCGCCCCCGGACGGCGGAGCCTACGCCGTCGAGCCGGACTGGCGCTCGGAGCACGCGGCCTCGGCGTCCGTCATGGACCTCCTGCACCGCACACCGATCCCCGCGCTCCTCGAGTCCTTGCTCGGCGCCGGGAACGTCGAGCCCTGCTTCCAGGCCCAGGTCGCCCTGCGCTTCCCGTCCGTCGAGGGCTCCCTGTGCGACTACGATCCGCACATCGACGGGTTCTCCCCGAACGAGGAGCTGCACCGGTTCACCTTGCTGGTCGGGGTGCTGCTGAGCGACTGCCCCCGGCCCGACATGGGCAATTTCGCGGTCTATCCGGGCACGCATCTGCGCAGCGCGCGCTACCTGAAGGAGCACGGGATCGACGCCCTGCGGCCGGGTCCCGAGGGCAGGCTCGACCTGCCGGAAGCGGTGCCGGTCACCGGCAAGGCGGGAGACGTCGTCTTGTGCCACCATCAGCTCGTCCACGCCAAAGGGAAGAACCTCTCCCCCCACATCCGCTATATGGCCTACTACCGCATCTACCACGCCGCCGCCTGGCGCGACCGATCGAGGGAATATCTCGAGCGGGCCCTGACCGACGTCTGGCTCGAGTGGCCCTCGATGAGAGGCGTTCATGGAGCTTGACCTCGAGCAGAAGCGCCGCCTTCTGGAGGACGGCTACGTGACTTTGCCCGGCGTCGTGCCCCGGGCGCTGGTCGACGAGGCCCTGCGCGAGATCAATCACCGGCTCGGCCTCGGCCGCACCCGGACGATGGACGCCTACGCCGACTCGCGCGACTACTGGTCCGACGACACCGACTCCCCCGCGATCATGGACCTGCTCTTCAAGAGCGGCCTGTGGGAGCTCGCCGAGTCGCCCGTCGGGACCGGGAAGCTCCTGCGCCCCCCGACCGGCCAGATCGCGCTGCGCTTCCCGTCGGTGAACAATTCGCACGGCGGGCCCGCCTCGCATATCGACGGCTTCTATTCCCCCAACGCCGCGAAGTCGATCAGCCGCTTCACCATGCTCGTCGGCGTCCTGCTCAGCGACCTGCCCGAGAAGTACATGGGCAACTTCACCGCCTACCCCGGAACCCACCGCCGGGTCGCGGAGTTCATCAAGGCCCACGGGACCGCGCCCCTGCGCGCCGGCCTCGCGGGCAAGATCGACCTTCCCGACGCCGCGCAGATCACCGGCAAGGCCGGCGACGCGATCATCTGCCATTACCAGCTCGCGCACGACAAGGAGCAGAACCTCTCCCCTCTGATCCGCTACGCGGCCTATTGGCGCGTCTGGCACGTCGACGCCGAAAGCTGCCAGACCGAGGGCCTGACCGACATCTGGCGGGAATGGCCCGCCATCGCCGCGCTGGTGAAGAATGCCTCGAGGAAAAAAGCGAAGTAGCGCCGGCGCGCTCCGCCGGGCCGGCGCGGCTCATTTCAACGCCGGCCGCCATGAGGCGGCGCTGGAGTGCTTCCGCCGCGCGCGGGAGCTCGGCGACCGCAGCCCGGAGCTGGGGGTCTTCGTCGCCCACGCGCTGAACGCGGCCGGGCGGGCGGAGGAGGCCGTAGCGGAGTTCGCGTCCCTGCTCAAGGACCATCCCCGCCATCCGGCCCTGAAGACGGGCCTGGCGTCGATCATGCTCCACCCCGCGCGCCTGCCCGAGGCGGAAAAGGCGCTGCGCACGGCGCTGGCCGCCGATCCGCGCGACGCCGGGGCGCGGGTCGGCCTCGTCGAGGTCCTGCGCATGCGGGGGCAGGGGGCGCTCTCCTCGGGCGAGCCGTGGACGGCGGAGGCTCTGCTCCGCGAGGCGCTCGCGCGCCGGCCCCGCGGCGAGGCGGCGCGGCGCAAGGTCGTCGACGTCCTGCGCTCGTGCGGCTCGGCCTACCTCTTCGCCGGGCGCCTCGAGGACGCCGCGAGGGTTTTTCGCGGGATCCTGCGCTCCGCGCCCAAGGACGCGCGCGCCCGCCTCGGCCTGGCCGCCGTCATGCGCGCCCGCGCCGAGCACGAGAAGGAGCGGGCGATCCTCTCCCGGGCGGACCTCGCCTCCGCGCCGGTCCTCCCCCGGGACCGCTTCCGCGGCCTGATGAAGCTCGGGCGCTACAAGCGGGCGATCGCGGAGGCGGAGCGCATCCTCGACGAAGGCGCGACGCTCGACGACATCCGGACCTTCTGGGACCCGTGGGAGTGGGCCGACCGCCGTCCGAGGTCGGACCGCCTCAAGGCGCTCAAGCGCCTCGAGCTCGCCCTCGGCCCCCGGCCGCGCACGCCCTGGCTGCACTACTACCGCGCGGAGCTGCTCGGCCCGGAGAAGGGCATGGCGCATTTCGAGGCGATCGCCGCCTACCCGCGCAAGCGCTACGGCTGGATGTTCTCCAAGGCCGGGCTCGCGGCCCATTGCGGGGCGCGCTTCGACGTCGCGGCGCGCTGGTTCAAGATCGCCCTTCGCTGCAAGCCCGCCGACTGGCGCACGAACGGCTTTCTCGCCGAGGCCCTCCTGTGCCTGGGCCGCCCCGACGAGGCGCTGGCCGAGATGGAGAACGCGCTGAGCGGCGCCCCGCCCGAGGACGCCGGGCAGGTCCTCGCCTGGCGCGGCGCCCTCGATCTGTGGCTGGGCCGCTATGAGGAGGCGCTCGCCCGGCTCGAGGAAGCCCGCCGCCTCGACGCGCAGTGCGCGTATTGCTGGCGCGCGGGCGCTTTGCTCAAGCTGGGCCGCCCGGCCGAGGCCCTCGCGGCCCTCGACGAGACCTTGGCCCGCTTCCCGCGCGACTTCGAGGCCTACGTCTGGCGCGGCGAGGCCAAGCGCGAGCTCGGCCTGCACGAGGAAGCCCTCAAGGACCTCAACGAGGAGTCCCTCGTCGACCCGACGCGCGAGCCGCCGATCTGGCTGTGGGCCCTGGTCAACCGCGCTTTGGTCAAGGCGGCGCTCGGCGACGCGGCGGGCCTCAAGGCGGATTTCGACGCGCTGCCCGCTTACTTCACCGACTACCTTCGCGCGAAAACCGGGCTTGCGGACCCCGAAGCGCTCCTCAAGGCGAGCCTCGAGCTGAGCCGGGGCTTCCGGCGCGAGGAGTACCGGCAGGCGATATGGATGACCTGAACGCCCGCGGCGTGGAGCACTTCAACGCCGGGCGCTTCGAGGAGGCGCTCAGTTGCTTCCGCGCCGCCGTCGCCGCGGGCGAGAGCGTCGCGCAGGCGCGCGTCTTCATCGGCCATGTCGCGGGCTCCCTGGGCCGCCCCGACGAAGCCGCCGCGGAGTTCGTCTCCGTGATCCGGGATTTCCCCCGCCACCTGCCGGCCTATGCCGGCCTGGCCAACGTCGTCCTCCGCCGAGCCCCGGCCCGGGACCCCGCGGCGGAAAAGGCCCTGCTCAAGGTCCTGTCGCTCAAGACCGGCGGAACGGCGCTCGCGGAAACCCTGCGCGCTTGCGGGCAGGCGCTGGGGGCCGTCGGCGAGCTGGCCGCGGCGGAGAAGGCCCTGACGAAGGCCCTCGTCCTCGGCGGGGGCGCCGCGCGGCGGCGCCTGCGCGACGTCCTGCGCGCGCGCGCCGAGTCCTTCCTCGCCGCCGGCGCCCTCAAGAAGGCGGAGGGCGAGCTGCGCAAGCTCCTCGCGCTCGCCCCCGAAGACGAGCGCGCGCGCCGCGCCCTCGTCCGGCTCCTGCGGCGCCGCGGGCTGGAGTACGTCCAGGCGGGCCGCCTCGACAACGCGGAACGGATCCTGCGCCGGGCGGTGTCGCTGGCGCCGGCCGATCCGTTGTCCCGGCGCCGCCGCGCCGAGGTCGCGCGGATGCGGGAGAAATCCAAGCGGGCGCGCCGGTCGGCGGCGCGCCGCAGGAAGGCCGACAAGGTCCGGGTCCTGCGCGGACGCGGCGGAGCGCTCGTCGCCGCGGGCCGCCTCGTCCTCGCGGAAAAGGCGCTGCGCCGGGCCCTGCTCGTCGGCCCGGGCGACGCCGGGGCCGGCCGCCAGCTCGCCGAGGTCCTGCGCATGCGCGAGCAGGCCGAGGAAGCCCGCCGGCAGGCGGCGCGCGCGGCCAAGGGAGAGAAGCTGCGCGCCTTACTCGAGGCTCTCAAGGCGGCCTCGCAGGCCTACCGCTCCTCCTCGCGAACGAAGACGGCGGCAAAGATCCTGGCCAAGATACTCAGGCTCGAGCCGGGAGACGCGCGCGCGCGCCTGATCGCGGGAGGCATCCTATTCTCCTCGGGCGCCGTCGCGCGCGGCCGAGCGCTGCTCGCCGAGGGCCTGCGCCTGAACCGCGGCGTGCTGCTTCCCGGCGAGGTCTTCGCCGCGCTCATGAAGCTCGGCCGCTATAAAGAAGCGCTCGCCGCGGGTGAGCGTCTGCTCGACGGCCGTCCGGGGCTCGCGGACATCCGCGCTCTGCGCGACCCGTGGGAATGGGACGATCGCCCCCTCGCCGAGCGCCGGCGCGAGGTCCTCCGGCTCGAGCGCGCCGCCGGCCCGGCCGCTCGCCGCTCGTGGGTTCCTTATTATCGGGCCGACCTGCGCGGGCCCGAGGAGCTGCGTCAGTTTTCGCGGCTGGCCGCCTTGCCCGGGCGCCGCTACGGCTGGATGCTGTGCCGGGGCCGGACCGGGGAGGCCTTCGCCGAGCTCGACCGCGCCCTGCCCGAGGCCCCGCCCGACGAGGCCGGGCAGGTCCTGGCCTGGCGCGGCGCCTTCGACCTGTGGCTGGGACGCTACGAGTCCGCGGTGGGCCGCTTCGACGAGGCCCTGCGCCTGGGCGCGCCGTACGCGCTGAGCTGGAGGGCCGGGGCCCTGCTCAAGCTCGGCCGGGCCGAGGAGGCGCTGCGGCAGCTCGACGAGGCTCTGACGCTTTACCCCCGGGATCTCGAGGCCTACGTCTGGCGCGGCGAGGCCAAGCGCGCGCTCGGCCGCCACCGGGAGGCGCTTAAGGATCTCAACGAGCCGACCCTCTCCGACCCCGACCGCGCGACGCCGATCTGGCTGTGGGCCCTGTTCAACCGCGCCCTGGCCAAGGCCGCGCTCGGCGACAGCGCGGGGCTCAAGGCGGATTTCGACGCGATCCCGGTCCGCATCAGGGATCACATCCGGGGAAAGTCCGGCCGCGAGGACATGGTGGGCTTGCTCGAGGCCGGCCTCGAGCTCAGCCGCGGCTTCCGCCGCGAGGAATACCGTCAGGCGATATGGATGGCGTAAGCGGACGCCTGGCCGCCGCCGCGATCGCCGCCGGGCTGTGCTGGCGCCTCGCGCTCGCCTGGCCCGCCGGAGACGCCGCGCGCCCCTACGTCGTGCCGCAGGAGGAGTACTTCCTCTCCTCCGTGATGCTGCTCTCCGAGGGGCTTTACTCGTCGGACCCGGGCGGCGGCCCGCTCACGGGCCGCGGCCCGCTGTACACGACCTTCCTCGCGGCGGCCCAGCACGGCGGCGAGCGCCCGTCCCCCCGGCGCGCCCGCGTCTCTCAGGCCGTGCTCGGAGCCCTCGCGGCGATGTGCGCCTGGGGGCTCGCCTCCCGTCTGTTCTCCCCCGCCGCGGGCGCGCTCGCGGCGGCTTTCGTCTCGCTCGACCCGTCCCTGGCCGCCTCGGCGCGAGACCTGGACGTGCACGGCTTCTACGGCCTCGTCATCCTGCTGCTCGCCTGCGCGGCGGCGCGGTGGGCCGAGCGCGACGGCGACCGCGCCGCGGGGAATCTCCTCGGCTTGGCGCTCGGAGCGAGCCTGCTGTGCCGCAGCGCGCATCTGCTCGCCGTTCCGCTGCTCGCGGCGGCGGCCCACGTCTGGTGGGGGCGCGCCGGCGCGCGGCGCGCGGCGCGGGTCCTGCTCGTCGCCGGCGCGGTCCTGCTCCCGTGGACCCTTCGGAACTACGCCCACACGGGCCGCCTCGTGCCCCTCGACGCGGGGACCGGCGCCTACAACCTGCTCGCCGCGGCGGACGGGGGCGACCGGGCCGTCATGTTCGGCGAGGCGTTCGCCATCGCGGAGCGGCGCGCGCCCGGCTTCGCCGCGGCGCATCTCGACGAGACGATCGAGCGCCGCGATGCCGCCTTCGCCGGCCTGGCCCTGCGGCTCATCCTCGACTCCCCCCTGGACTACGCCCGCGGCAGCGCGCGGCGGCTCGCCGCGTTCTGGCTGCCTCTCTCGGCGCTGCTTTTGCCCGCGCTTTTCGCCGCCCTGCGGCCGGGCGCCTCGCGAGGCGCGCAGGCGGCCGCGCTGATCGCGGCGTCATTCTCCGCCTACGCGGCGATCGGGCTCGGCCACGGCTACCGCCTCGGCGTCGAGCCGCTGCTCGCCGCCCTTGCCGGGATCGGCGCGGCCGGATTCTTCCGGAAGGAGGCCGCGCCCGAGCCGTCCGCCTTCCTGGCGGCGCTTCCCCTCGCGGGGAGCGTCGCCGCGACGCTCGCCGCCTGCCTGCTCCTGACCCCGTTCGACGCCCTCGCGGCGGCGCGGGCGGGAAAGGCCGACTGCCGCCCGCCCGGCCCGGCGCTCGCCGCGTTTCTGGACGACGGGGTCCGCCTCGCGGGCGAAGACTGGTATCTCGCCCCCTGGGCGCAGGCCCTTCGAGCCCGCCCCGGCGTCTGCGCCGCGATGGCCGCGTTCGCGGCGGTAGACGCGCCCGAGGCCGTCCGGCTCTTCGACGCCGCCGCCGCGCTGGCGCCGCGCGACCCCGAGATCCGCGTCAGCCTCGCCGTGGCGCTCGGCGCCGCGGGGCGGAAGGCGCGCGCGCTGCGGGAGTGCGGGACGGCCGAAAAGCTCGCCGCCTCCGCCCGCTATCCGCGCGGGCTTAGGGAGTCGATCCGCTCCACGCGCGCGGGGCTAACGGCGCTCCGCTAGCGCCAATGCCGGTCATTTAAGAGATTTTCCTGGAAAATATTCAACCACAAAGACACCAAGACACGAAGAAAACGGTCTTTTACCCTTTCTTTCTTGGTGTCTTCGTGCCTTAGTGGTTCATTTTTTTGATGATGACGGCTTAAGTGCCCGGCATTGCCGCTAGCGCGCGACGAACCTCGTCCGAGCCCGGGAGCAGCTTGGCGAGCGCTCCGAGCAGCGCCCGCCGCTCGGCCGGGGGGCGCGCGCCCTGCAGCTCGAGGCAGCGCTTGACGAAGCCCGTGTCGGAGGTCCGCAGCTTGGCGAGCACGCCGCGCTCGACGTCGCCCAGCTGTCCGCGCACGAGGACGTTGCGGTCCATATAGGCCTCGAGGGCCTCCTTCAGCAGGCCTTCGGCCGTCTTCGTCCGGCCCAGCATGATGTGCGCGCAAGCCTTGAGGATGTTCGCGTCATATCGAAGCATCTGCTCCCGCTGAGTCGGGCCATGCGGCGCCCGCCACCGGATGATCGGCGCCGGCTGGCCGAGCGCCAGGCGCGCGCGCGCCTCCGGCAGGCGATGGCTCGCGACGCGCGGCTCCAGGCGCGTGACCGCCGCGAAGTCCTCGACGGCTCCGGCGCTCTCCCCCCGGGAAAGCCTGACGCGTCCCCGCTCGAGCAGCAGCCAGACGTCGTTCGGGTGCCGCGCGAGCGCGCGGTCGAGGTCCTCCCCGATCGGCGGCCGTCCCCGCCGCAGCGCCGCGGCGTAGGACCCGGCCGCCGCGCCGACGTACGCGCCGGCCGCGAGGACGGCGCCGAGCGAGGCCAAAGTGACCAGGACGGCGAAGCGATAGTCGAGCGAGCCCGGGCTCGGCGCCTCCTCCGTCCCGCGCGACGCGCCGATGAGCGAGGCGGCCAGGATCGCCGCCAGCGGCCACAGCGGCCAGAAATAATTCTGCTCGACCGACATCAGGCAATGGATCGCGATGAAATAACCCGCCAGCAGGCCGAGCTGCTGGAACTCCCGCCGGCGGCGGAAGACCCATAGGCCGCAGACCGCGAGGAACGCCAGGGCCCAGTCCTGGGAGAGCGCGTAAACGGCCCGCTCGGCGATGGACAGGGCGTAGCGCAGAGGATGCCGCAGGACCTCCCGCGCGGCCCAGCCCAGGACGTCGCCGGTGCTCGCGACGTCGACCGAGGGTCCGACGAGCGTGCCGAGGTCTCCCTCGATGCTCCGCACCAGGCCGAGGGCACCGGTCACGATGTTCGCGTTGGCCGCGCCCTGCTCGAACGGGACGAAGCTCCGGTAGATCGTCCAATTCAAGGCGATCCAGGGCAGCAGCAGGAGATACGGCGCCGCGCACAGGATCAGAAGGTGCTTCCAGTACGCTTTCAGCGAGAAGCGGTGATAGGCCCCCCATTCATACAGGGCCAGAAGCGGCGGGAAGAGCACGAGCGGCGAGCGGTAAAGGAGGCCGGCCCCGACGGCCAACGCCAGCGCCGCGCTTCGTCCCGGCGAGGGCGACCGCGCCCTCCAGACCAGAACGCAGGCCGCCAGCAGCACGAACGGCGTGTAGCCGGACTCCGGATAAAAAGAGAAGCTGAAGGCGCCCCCGAGCAGAGCGATGACGGCCGCCCCCGAGAACAAGCCCCCCAGCGGGTGCAGCAGGCAGCCGAGGGCGAAGAGGAGGAGGACGACGAAGGACTGGTAGAGAGCCCGGACGGCGGGCGCGGAGAGGTCCGAATGGTAGCGGATCCGGGCGGCGAGGATCGTCGCCAGCGGCATGCGGTAGGAGGCGATGTCCGCGCGCGCCGCGACGCGATGGAGGACGACCTCGCCGGCCTGCTCGTAGCCGACCATGTCGATAGGCTCGGGGTCGGCGCCGCCGCCGTCGAGGCCGACGGTCCAGCCCAAGGCGATGAGGCCCGCCAGGCACGCGGCGCCGAACGCGGCGACCTTCCGGCTCATACCCACGCGCCCTCGGAGAGGGGCGCGCGCTCACTCGCGACGAGATGCTTCTTGTAGCTCCCCTCGTAGACGAAGAGCTCGAACCAGACCTGGAAATTGAGGATGCACCAGAGCGCCCGGCCGTTGTCCTTGCGCCGCGCCAGATGCTCCCGCCACAGGCCTTGCACGGCCTCTCCGTCGAGCAGGCCCGAGCGCGCGGCCGCCTTCGGGCTGAAATACCGCTCCGCCAGCTCGCGCAGCTCGCCGTAGAACCAGACCGAATAAGGCAGCTCGAGCCCCATGTTCTGGCGGGAAGCGATCTCCGGCGGCAGGAGGCCGCGCATGGCCCGCTTCTGCAGCCGCCGTCCGGAAAAGCCCTTGAGGCGGAAGCGCGAGGGCGTGCGCGAGACGAAGTCGACCAGCGCGCGATCCATGAAGGGGAAGCGCCCTTCCAGGGAATGGGCCGAGAGCATCCGGTCGTTCTTGACCATCAGGTCGTCGATGAAATAGTACTGCAGGTCCAGGAAGGACAGGCGGTCCAGCGGATCCTCGAACGCGAGGCTCCGGTAAAGCTCCTCGAAGAGGTCCTCCGTCGCGGGTCCGCGGCGGCCGCGCCACAGCCGTCCCTTCTCCTCGTCGGAGAGCGCGTGGCGCCAGAAGACGTGCGCCTTCGCGACGCTTTTCTCCGCCCCCTCGGTGAAGCGCTTGGAGAGGAAATCGAAGCTCAGCTTCCGGTGGTCGACCGGAAGGCGCGACACGGCGGCGCGGATCGCCCCGCGCGCCCAGGACGGGACCAGGCCGCGGTAGAGCGCGCGGGCATGGTAGGCGCGATGGGTCTCGTAGGCGTTGAACAGCTCGTCCCCCCCTTCGCCGGAGAGGAGGACGCGGACGTGCCGGCTCGCCTCGCGAGCCAGGATGAACGTGGGCACGGCCGCGCCGTTGCCCGACGGCTCGTCGAGATGGGCGACCGAGGCGAACAAGGTCTCGACCACGTCCCGCGGCCGGATCTCGATCTCATGGTGGATCGGCTTGGCGTAGTCCACCATGACCTTCTGGTAGCGCGACTCGTCGAAGCTCGGCTCGGTCATCTTCAGGGAGAAGGTGTGCAGCCGGGGGCTGGCCCCCAGGTCCTTGGCCAGGGACAGCAGCGAGCCCGTGTCCACGCCCCCGGACAGGGTCAGGCCCACCGGGACGTCCGCGACCAGGTTCCGTTCCACGGAGCCGCGCAGCAGCCGCCGGACCTCCGCCGCCGCCTCGTCTTCATCGAGGCTCTCGTCGGCCCGGTAGTCGATCCGGGAATGCCTCTTCTCCGAGTACGCGCCGGTCCTGAGGTCGACCTCGAGCAGGCGGCCACCGGCCAGCTCGCGGATCCGGAGGAACGGCGTCATCCTCCCCGGGATGTAGGCGAGCGTGAGGAAATGCCAGAGGGCCTCCTCATCCAACTCGCCGCCCAGGCCCGGGACCTCGAGGAGCGCCTTGATCTCGGAGGCGAAGTAGAGCACGCCGTCCCGCTCCGCGTAGAAAAGAGGCCGCAGGCCGTGCGCGTCCCGGACCAGGAAGGCCTTCTGCCGGGCTCGGTCGTAGACGCAGAACGCGAACATCCCGGAGAGCTCGCCGACCAGCGCCGGCCCCAGCCGCTCGTAGAGGCGCAGGACGACCTCGCTGTCCGAGGCGCACCCCGCCGGAAGGGCGAAGCGCTCCTTGAGCTCGCGGAAGTTCGTCACCATCCCGTTGTAGGCGAGCCACGTCTTGCGGTCCTCGCCGGTCATCGGGAGGTCGGACCGGGGCGAAAGGTCGATGACGCGCAGGCGCGCGTTGCCCAGGATCGCGCGCTCCTCCGCGTGAAGGCCGGCCTGGTCCGGGCCGCGATGGCGCAGCGCCTCGAGCATGGCGGCGGCGACCGGCCGCCCCGAGTCCGGGACGTCGCGGCCCAGGCCCAGCGCGCCCACGATGCCGCACATCAGCGCTTCTCCCGGAGCCAGAAATGGAGGTCGCTGCGCGCCCGCGCGGCCGCGAGGAAGAAGCGATAGAGCGGGCCCTCGATGTAGAAGCCGAACGCCCGGCGGCGGATGCGCCAGCGGCTGAGCAGGTGAAGCGGGAAAGCGGCCAGGCTCAGCGGGAAGCGGGACAGGTGCCGGCGGTAGCGGTAGGCCATGAAGCTCGAGAGGTAGAGCTTTCGGGGCAGCCGGGGATCCGCGAGCCAGGAGTCCTCGACGGTGAGGTGATCGTGCCGGGACCAGCCCATGAGGTCCGCGGGCGGCGTGAAGCCCCGCGCCAGCGCGCTGCCGTACAGGTCGCTGCCCGGAAGCGGGACGTAGGATTGGACCTGGACCTCCGCGTCCGGATCGAGCTCGTGGATGCGCTCGGCGAAGGCGAGGACCTCCCCGGACTCGGGGGCGGGGCCGTCGATCGGGAGGCCGTAGATGATCGAGTACACCGCGGGGATCGAGGAGGCTCCCATGAGCTTGAGGCCCTCCTCGATCTGGGAGGCGCTCATGCCCTTCTTGATCACGGCCAGCACGTCGTCGCGGTCCGACTCGATCCCGTAGTAGAGCCATTCGCAGCCGGAGCCCTCCAGGGACGAAAGGAGCTCCCGGGAGAGCATGTTGATCCGCAGGTTCGCCATCCAGCGCATCGAGGTCTCGCGCAGCGCCGCCGCCAGCAGCGCGATCTCGGGCTTGCGCCCTCCCATCAAGGTGTCGTCGTAGATGTCGATGCGGTCCACGCCCAGGCTGCGCAGCGTCTTGAGCTCCGCGGCGACCTTCGCCGGGGATTTGACCCGGACGTTGGCGTGGAAGTTGGGGCTGTAGCAGAAGGTGCACAGGAACGGGCAGCCGCGGGAACCCTCGTAGCCCACGGCCTCGCGCACCGCCGGGAGCAGGAGATAGCGCTTGAGCATCTCCAGGGCCTTCCCTTGATAAACGAACGGGAGCGTCTCGACGTCCGGCGAGGGGCGCGCGGGATTGCAGCGCGGCCGCCCGCCGGCCTTGTGAGCCAGGCCGAGGAGCCCGTCGGCCGGCCGGCCCTCGCGCAGGCGGAGGATCAGCTCCCAGAGCGTCTCCTCGCCCTCGCCGATCACCACGAAGTCGACGAAGTCCTCTTGGATGGTCTCCCGGGCCAAGGTCGTCGGAGTGATCCCGCCCCAGACGACTGCGGCTCCCGGGGCGCCGGCCCGGACGCGGCGCGACAGGCGGGCGGAGGCCTCGATCTGGTAGCCGCCGATCACCGAGAAGCCCACGAGCAGCGGCCCGCGCGCGAGCAAGGCGTCGAAGACCGCGAGCGCGTCGAGGCGCTCGTCGTAGTACTCGACCTCGACGCCCTTGGTCTCCAGGTAGGTTCCCAGGGCGAGGATGGAGAGCGGCGTGTGGGCGTCGTAGTCGTACGGGCTGTTGCGCCCGTAGCAGAGGAGCACGAGGTCCCGCGTCACGAGAACTCCTCCGCGCTCAACGTGACGCGCCCGCGCGCGAGCCGGAGCGCCAGCTCCTCGGCCGCGGAGAAGCAGGCGCTGGCCGACGCCACGACCGCGAGGCCCGCGCTCGCCGGCGCGCACAGCGCGGCGTAAAAGAGGCCGCGCCGCCGCCGGGCGAAGGAGAGGAACGGCCCGTAGGCGTACAGGAAGACCGCGAGCGCCGCCGCGGACCCGAGCGGGCGGCCGGCGAGCGCGAAGGCCAAGGCGGCGGGGACCGCCAAGGTCCCGGCGGCGTAGCCCCGCGTGGTCAAGGCCTTCTCGAAGCGGCCGCCCGTCGCGAAGAAGACCTTCACCCACCAATAGACCCGGCTCGTGAAGATGAAGAGTATCTTGCGCGGCCCGCCCCAATGGTGGTCGACGGCCGCGCTCGGATCGAGCAGCAGCCGGAAGCCGCGCGCGACGATGCGCCGCCCCAGGGCCTCGTTCTCGATCTCCACGCCCTTGGCCGCGGGCCGGTGCCCCGCGAGCGCGTCCATGACCTCGCGGCGGCACAGGGCGCACCAGCCGTTGAAGACGTTGTAGGGCGCGGGCTCGTCGGCGACGAGGAAGGAGTGGTGGACGAACAGCGCGTAGTAGCCCGACCAGAAGCCCGCGTCCAGGGCCGTGCCGCTGTAGATCCCGCAGAGCACGTCGGCCTGCGTGCGTTCCCGGGTCTCGAGGAGCCGCGCGATGACGTCCGGCGCGACGCGGACGTCGGCGTCGAGGAAGAGCAGCAGCGGCGCGCCGGCCAGCGCGAGCGCGCTGTTGCGCGCGCGGGTGACGCCGAGATTCGCCTCGTGGACGACCCATTTCAGGTCCAGCCGGTCCGCGAAGGCGCGCGCCTCCTCCAGGCTCCCGTCCCGGGAGCCGTCGTCGCACAGGCACACCTCGAAATCCGCGAAGTCCGAGCGGCACAGGGATTCGAGGAGCCCCCGCAGCGGGCCGCGGACGTCGTAGAACGGGATGATGATCGAGAGCTTCGGGGTCATCGGCGGGCCGGGAGAAGAACGGTCACGGCGGCGTCCGCCCGCGCGAGCGCCTCCTCGAGGCCCGCCGCCGCCGCTTCGGACGGCGAGAATTCGAGATAGCCGGAGCCCGGCATCAGCCAGCAGGCGTCGCCGGGCTCGAGCCGGCCGGCGATGAACCGGGCCTGCTCGCGCCGCTGCGCGCCCGACGCGAAGTTATAGACGACCGCGGGAAGCCTCGGATCGAGCCCGGCCAGGCCGTTGGTGTCGCGCACCTCGATGCCCAGCGACGAGCCGCGGACGCGGCCGACGAGGCAGGGGAGCAGGTCGGCGATCGAGACGGAGGGGATGATGCGGCACCCGATGCCGCGCGCCTCGCAGTCCTTCGTCAGCCGGTAGGCGAGCCGTCCGTAGTAGTTCGGCATGCCGCGCGTGACGACGGCGCCGCGGCCGAGCTCCTTCATGCCCTTCATCACGAGGCGCGCGCAGGGCGTCGACTGGCCGTCGGAGCGGCGGAAGACGATGGTGCGCATGGGGACGCCGTAGAGGCCCAGCGTGTCGGCGACCGTCTTGTCGGAGAGGTTGCTGAAGAACGCCTCGCACGAGGCCAGCGCCCACAAGGCCTCGACGCTGCTCTGATAGGGCAGGCGAAAGCCCAGCCCCATGATGAGCAGCTCCTTGCCCGGAGGAGGGGCGGGAGCCTTCGGCGCCTCGGAGAGCACGCGCGCCACGTGGCGGTAGAACGCGCACGTGCTCGCGACCTGGCCGTCCTCGGTCGCCTTCTCCGCGGCGGCGAACAGGCGCACGCTCTCGTCGAAGCGCTTGCGGCGGCAGGCGACGTAGGCGCGCCAGAAGTCGCGCACGCCGGCGGGCCACTCTTCCTCGAGCAGCGCGGCGACGGCCTTGTCGTCGTCCTGGAGCACGCACAGGCGCAGGCGCTCCTGGCGCAGGCCGGCGTCGCCGGGCGCCAGGCGGCAGGCCTCCTCGATCGCGGCCCGCGAGCGGGGCAGGTCGCCCTCGACGAAGCGCAGGCGCGAGAGCTGCCGGGGCACGCGGACGTCGCCGGGCGCCAGGCGCGCGGCGCGGACCAGGCACTGCGCCGCCTCCTCGTACTGCGCCTGCTCGAGATGGATGGCCGAGGCGCGGAGGTCGGGCTCGGGGCTGCCGGGAATGGCGCGGCGCATGTGCGCGAACTCGGTCAGGGAGCTCGAGAAAAGCCCGATCCGGTTGTAGGCGTCGGCGCGCTCCGCGCAGGCCCAAGCCGAGCGCTCGCTCTTGCGCGTCGCCACGAGGTCCGAACGCGCGGCGTCGTGCTCCCCCCAGCGCGCGCGCATCATGCCGCGCAGGGCGAGCGCCCAGCCCTCGGGGCCGCGCGGACCGGCGGCCTCGAGCCAAAGCTCGGTCTCCGCCCTGTTCCCGCTCTGAGCGGCGATCAGGGCCTTCATCGCGGGACCGGCGGCCGACCCGGGCAGCCGGCCGATGAAGGCGTCGGCGTCGCGCCCGGCGGCGGCGTGGTCCCCCTTCCGGAAATTCTCCGCGGCGCGGTAGACGAGGTCCCAGGGCGCCGCCGGCTTGGCGGCCGCCGCGGCCTTCCCGCCCGGGGAACCCAGCCAGGGGATCATGTGGCGGCGCTCCTCGGCGCGGCGAGGAGCCTTGACCGCGCCCTTGGCGAGGAGGCGCGCCAGCCCCTGCTCCAGGAGCACGCGCGGGCTCCAGAGCAGCATGCGCCGCGCGAGGGACGGATCGGCGGGATGGCCCGCGCCGGGGCCGTCGGCCTTCGGGGGAGCGTCGCTCGAGCCCATCAGGCGCAGCAGGAGCGCGGCGGCCTCGGCCTCCGTGCGGCCCAGTCCGGTGCCGATCGGGATCGTCAGGCCCTCGACGCCGGAGGCGTGGGACGCGAGCAGGTAGGCCTCCACGACGTCGTCGATCCAGACGAAATCCTTGACCGCCCCCGACGCGCGCGCCGGACGCGCGCCGTCCTTGATGTCGTGCGGGAAGTCCCCCTTCTTCTGGCCGGGCCCGTAGACCAGGTACAGCTCCAGAGTGACGGCG
The DNA here is from genome assembly GCA_016182905.1 of Elusimicrobiota bacterium. Classification (NCBI taxonomy): domain Bacteria; kingdom Pseudomonadati; phylum Elusimicrobiota; species Elusimicrobiota bacterium. The sequence continues at coordinate 150,690 of JACPFR010000010.1, read as the reverse complement.
GGCAGGCCGAGGGCGGCGACCTTCGCGGCGAGGGCGGCGTCGTCCTCGCGGGAGGGCGCGTCGTGCGCCGTCCGGACCAGGCGCCGAAGGTCCGGCGCGGCGGAGCGCAGGACCCCGGCGAGGCGCAGGGTCGCCTCCGCCTCGCGCGAGAAGGAGGAGCCGTCGCGCTGCTTGGCGAGGTGGAAGACGACCTCCGGCCGCGCGGCGCCGACCGCGGCGGCCAGGCTTTTCTCGTCGCCGAGGTCGCCGAGATGCCGGGTGAGCCGCCCCCAGGCGGAGCCGAGCTTCTCCGGCGAGGACGTCGGCCGCACGAGGACGTGGACGTCGGCGCCGTCTCGCACGAGGCGGCGCGCGAGCGCGGCGCCGATGAAGCCGGAAGCCCCCGTGACGAGGACGCGCCGGCCGCGCAAGGTCACCATTTCGTCTTGCGCACCTCGAGGGCCTTGGCGGGCGGTATGAGGACCACGCAGCGGTCCCCGGGCTTGAGCTCGGACAAGGGCGCCTCGGTCAGCCCCGCCGGGGCGTACAGGCTCGCCTTATGCCCGGCCGGGTAGCCGCCCGCGAGGCGCTTGAGGGCCGCCTTCCAGCTCGCGGGCTCGCCCCTCTCGGCGTAGAGCACCAGGGGCAGCTCCGTGGTCGCGGACGCGGAGTCGTCGAGCAAGGTCTGCAGGTCGTAGGACTGGATGCCCTGATAGCCGTAGTCGCCGCCGAGGAAGCTCACCGAGCGCGCGAACACGCTGCCGATCGGGGAGATCGCGCCGAGGACGCGGTACGCGAGCCCGGCCTTCTGCGCGCCGAGCTCGACCTCGCGCGCCAGGCGGCTCGAGGACTGCGGATTGCCCCAGACCGCCAGCCCGACGACGCCGCCGCCTTCGGCGGCGGTCTTGAGTATCTCCGCGGCCGACTTCGGCGTCTTGAGGCTCCTGCAGTACCCGCCGAGCCAGGCCCGGGCCTTCTTGTCGTCGAGGTCGGTGTAGACGACCCGGCAGTCGGCGAGCGCCTGGAGGGTCTCGAGCGTCGTCTCCTCGGGCACGCGCACGCCGAGGCCGCAGATGATCATTTTCTCCATGTCTTCCTCATTGACGGGGCGGCAGATACATGACGGTTCCGAGGTCGAGCGACAGGAGCTTCGCCTCGACGTCCTTGACGGGGGCCGAGACGACCTGCTGCTCGCGGTCGCCGGAGCCGGCCAGGAAAAACACCGACTGCTCCGGGTCGTAATTCGCGCGGACCAGCGCGCAGAAGCGCCGGCGGTCGTCGTCGTTGGCGATCGCGTACACGACCGTCGGATGCGCCGGCTCGAGCTGGCCCGGGTTGCGCGTCAGATGAACGAGATCGAAGACCCGCTGCCCGAAAGGGCCGCGCCGCGTCCCGTGGTCAGGCTCGGCCGACGCGAGGCTCCAGGCGACCTCGGTCAGAGAGACGGCCCCGAACGCCTGGAAGCTGATCTTCGCCGCCTCGCACTCCGTGACGAGGTCGCGGGCGATGCGGCGATAGATGAAGGGGTGGATGCGCGTGACGAATCCCGTGGTCCTCCCCCGCTGGAGCCCGGCGAGGATGCGTTTGACGCGGCCCATGGCCGGCTCGTTGTCGACGCGGGTCACGGCGCGCACCTCGCAGCGGAACAGGCCGAGGAACTCGGAGATCTGCGGATCGCCGAGGTTGTTGTAGAGGACCTCGCAGGCGTCGAGCGCCCGGAGGATCTCCACGGTGATCTGATAAGGATGATGGATGCCGACGCCGCACAGGTAGAACTGCGGGCGGGCCAGGACCTTTTTTTCCGGCTTGGAGAGCACTCGGCAGACGAGGGCGTAGAAGCGGCAGCGCTCCGCGAAGCCGCCGTCGGCCAGGGAGGCCGCCCGGAGGAAGTGGCGGACCGCGCGGGCGCGGTCGCCTTTCCGGCACAGGACGTAGCCGGTGAGATACGAATGGAACGGCTCGTGGAGGGCTCCGCCTTTGAGCGCCTCGAGGACCTCCGTCCAGCGGCCTCTCATGGCGATGACGTTGAGCCTCTCGAAGCGGAGCTGGCCGCTGTCGGGGGCCAGAGCGCAGGCCCGGTCCAGGCCCTTCTCGGCCTCCTCGAAGCGTCCGAGCAGGAGATGGAAGCGCGCCCGTCGGCTGAGCATGCCGGCGTCGTCGGGACGCCGCGCGAGCGCGCGCTCCATCTCCGCGAGAGCCTCGGGATAGAACGCCTGGTCGAAATAGATGTTCGCGGCCTGCAGATGCGGCTCGGGAGAATCGGGAAGAAGTGCTGCGGCCGCAGCGGAATCCTTCAGCCCCTCACGATAGAATCCGCTGCGGTTGAGCGCGTCCGCGCGCTGCATGAGGATCCAGGCCGAGGGCTCGAGCGCGGCGGCCGCGTTGAGATCCTCGAGGCACGCGGGAAGGTCGCCTAGGCCCAGGCGCAGCAGCGCGCGCACCGCGAACAGCGGCCCGGAGGGACGCGCGGCGAGCTCGGCCGTGGCCGCGTCCGCGCCCGCGCGGGCGGCGCCGCGCTGGCCCTCGAGCAGGGCCGAGACGAGCACGGCCTCCGGCAAAGCGCGGATGGCGGAAAGCTCCTTCTGGGCGCCGTCGACGTCGCCCTCGGTGAGCAGGCACACCGCCCGCAGCAGCCGAGCCCAGGGCCAGCCTTCCGACAGCTGGGCGGCCTTGTCGAGGGCGAGGCGCGCCTCCGCGCGGCGTCCCGCCAGCAGCAGGGCTTCGCCCCGCCACGCCCAGCCTTCGCGGGAGGCGGCGTCGAGCGCCAGCGAGCGGTCGAGGGCGGCGAGCGCCTCGGCGCCGCGGCCGAGCAAGGAGAGGGCCCGGCCCCCGCGGCGCAAGGCGCCGGCGTCCTTCTTTCCCCGCTCGCGCGCGAGCGCCGCCGTCCACTCCGAGCGGCCCCCCGGCGGCAGGCCGATGAGGCAGGTCAGGTAGGAGCGGCCCTCGGAGGGAGCCGCGGGCCGCTTCATTTTTCGGCCTTCCCGACGAGCGGCGGGACGTAGAGCATCAGGCTCGAGTGCACCTTCGGATAGGTCTTGGCGAGCGCGCCGACCGCGACGACCGCCGGCGTCGCGTCGTATTTGGGACCGAACATCCAGCACAGATGCTCCTTGGGATAGAAGCGCCCGAGGCTTTTTTGGAAGGCCGCGACCTCGCCCTTGGCCTCCAGGCCGGAGTAGAAGCAGGCGAGCAGGGGCAAAGCCGTGTTCATCGTCTCGGCGCGGTCTATCGCCGGCCGGTCCATGGCCTGGATGCCCTCGAAGTCGTCGCCGAGCCCCTTGCCCGTGAAGGCGAGCAGATGGTCGATCGAGGACACGGCGCCGAAGGTCTGATGGTCGACCTGCTGGACCCCGCAGCGCCGCACGAGCTCGACGGCGAGGCCGCCGAACACCAGCGGATGGCCGCGCGTGATGAACCCGACGGTCTTCCCTTTGCCCAACTGATCAAAGATACGGTCGGCCCACTTCGGCTCGTCCTGCCAGGCCTGATAGGAGGCGGGGCGGATGTCGGAGCAGAACTCGGCGAGCAGCTCGCGCACCTCGGGGCCGGCCACGTTGTTGAAGATCACGTCGCAGAGGCTGAGCGCGTGGATGACCTCCAGGGACGCCGTGTACGGAGGGAAGATGCCCAGGCCGCAGAGATAGAGCTTGCTCGGTTTGCGGGTCGTCGCGTCCATGCCGGTCCTCCTTCGAAATTCGGGGTCGACGGCCCGCGACGCCGCCCAATAGAAGCGGGCGCGCATCGAGACCGGATGCTCCTTGGGCAGCTCCTTCATTATCGCGGTGAAGCCGTCGCGCGCGGCGCGATGGTCGCGGACCTTCAGCGCCAGCAGGCCCCGGCACAAGCGCGCCTCGAGCCTCGACGCCGGCGAGCCGGTCTCGGCGAGCGCGGCGATCTCGGCGCCGGCCTCCTCGGCGAGGCCCTGCTGGATCAGGATGCGCAGGCGGGCCAGCCTCAGGAACTCGTCGGCCGGCGCGCCCTCGAGGGCCTTCTCGAACTCGGTCCGGGCCTCGGCGAGGCGGTCGGTCATCACGTAAAGCTCGGCGCGGGCGACCGAGATCGCCCGGTCTCCGGGAGAGAGCGCGTCGGCGGCGTCGAGCGCGCGGCCGGCTTCCTCATAGTTGCGGCGCTGCAGGAGGAAGCGGACCTTGCGCAGGTACAACGCGGTCCCGGGCGAAAGCCCGATAAGGCGGTCGATCTCCGCGATCGCCTCGACGACCGAGCCCTCGTCCGAGAGCGCCTGCGCGCGCTCCAAGGAGGGCTGAGCCGTCTTCACCGGGCCGGATGCCGAGCGTTTCAACGGCGGTGATTGTACCAAATGCTATACTCGGCGGCATGGACGTCGTCATCGACCCATCCATCGAGCTCCTGGGCGCGGTGGACCTGCTGGGCACGCGCGCGACCGCCGCCCTCAAGGGTCCGGGCCGGGACTACGCGCGGGCGCTCGCGAAGGCCTGCGCGCCTTTCAAGACCCACCCCGCCGTGAAGCTGAACGCGCGGATGCACAAGTCCGATCCGGACTTCTTCCAGCGCAAGGATCTCCTCCTGATGCGCACCGCGCCCCCGGAGCTGGAGTTCGACGCGGCGCTGGACTCCTGCAGGGGAGAGGCCGAGAGAAGCGGCGTCTGGGAGCCGTGGCTGGGAGCCATGCGGGCTTTCGCGCGGGACTCGCGGTTCACCGCCGTCCTCGGCGCCTGCGCCCCGAGGCTGAGCCCCGCGGTCGACGCGCTGAGAAGGCGGGTGGAGCAGGACGATCACGCCGGGAAGATCGAGCGCTACACCGGCCTGCCCTTTCTCGGACGCTACCGGATCATCGTCTCCCCGTTGTGCGCGCGGGGCGTCAGCCTCAACCGGGTCTGGCTGCGCGACGACGCCCGTCACGAGATCGTCAGCATCCTGGACGCGGATTCCTGCCCTTCCGCGGAGCGGGACTCCGCCGATCACAGCCTCGACGCCGTCGTGTGGCACGAGTTGGGGCACGGGGTCCTGGACATGACCGCGAACCTCTACGACCACGAGGAGAAGGACCGCCCGTTCTCCTTGGGCGCCGGCCTGCGCAGCAACTGCCGCAATTGGCTCCACGGCATGAGAGAGCATCTCGTGAGAGCGGTGATGCTTCGTCTCGTCGCCCTGGAGCGCGGGGAGGAGGCCGCGAGCAGGGAATTCCGTCTCGAGGAATTCAGCCGGCGCCCGCACCTCGCGGCGTTCCTCTCCCGGCTGCGGGAATACGAGGCCTCGCGCGAGCGTTATCCGGCTTTGTCGGACTTCTACCCCCGCCTGCTCGAAGTTTTCCCGCGCCAGTCCGCGAAGCTCGAGCCGCCCGCCGACCCCGGGCGGGAATCCTGGCCGGACGCGCTGCGCAAGCTCGCCGGACCCTACTACACCGAGCGGCAGCGCGCGCGCGCCGTCGCGCACCTCGACGCCCTGCTGGAACGCTCCCGGGACGAGCGGCTGATCCTGCGCCGAGCCGCGCTCAACTTCCTGTTGGGCGAGCACGCCCGCGCGGCGGAGGACGCGTCCGCCTTGCTCTCCCGGCACCCCGCGGACGTCGCCGCCCTCATCCGCTGGGGCGCGGGTCTCACGGCGAAAGCCCGGGCGCGGAACACCAGGCCTTGATCCGGACGATGATCGGCGCCGGCTTCCTCGCCGGGCTCGCGCTCGGCGCCTCGGCCGCGGCCGCGGCGCCCGACGCCCCCGAAGACGGCTGCGAGACGTCGTTCTCGCTCGAGGTCATGCGCCGGGAGCCCGGATTCCGGCCGGACGAGGACCGGGAGCTGGCGCGCGCGCTGGTCGACCACGGCGCGTGCCTCGCGGCGGCGGACGGAGGCGGGAAGGCCTGCAGGGTCCTGCGTCCGTTCGCCTTGAACGACGACGACCTGCCCACGCTCGAGGCGGCGTGCCTGTCGCACGCGCACTTCCTGCGCTTCGCCCGCCGCGCGGCCGGCGGGCGAGGGCGCGCGGCCCTTCCCGACTGCCGGCGCTGGCTCGCCCCCGAGGCCGCCGGCCGCCGCTACCGGAGCCTCGACGCCGCGTGCGAGGCGCTCGCGCGAGCCTACGGCCCCGGCTACTATCCCGCGTGCGAAAAGCTCTCCTCGCCCCCGATCGTGGCGGAGGGCGCCGACCGGATGGACGTCGAGCGCAGCTGCCGTCTCGATCTCTACCCGGTCTACGGCTGCGCGGACGCGGGGCATTCCCTGGACCTGGCCGCGTGCGAGGCGTTCGCGGCCGAGGTCGCCGCCATCCGAAAGGGCGAAGGGGACGAATGGTGCGCGGCCGCGCGCCGGCGCGCGGCGCGCGGCTATTGCCGTCGGGCCCGCGAGCCGGGGAGGAGCCGGTGAGGCGAACGCTCGCGATCCTGCTTCTCACGGTCTCGGCTTCGACCGGCGCCCGAGCCTCCCTGTCGACGGGCAGCGTCGCCGCGGCCGGGGAGTTCGAGCGCTGGGCCGCGCCCCGTCCCGCGGGAGCGCCGGGAGCGCGCCCGCTCGTGCTGGCCGTGGTCGATCACCGCGACCGGGACCGCGCCTACTTCATCGACACGCGCCGCTACGACGCCCACGACGATTTCCTCGCCGACGCCCATCTCACGGTCAATCGCGGGCAGGCCCTGTACGCGGAGTCCGTCGACACCGACGCGCGCCGCTTCACGATGGCGTTCCTCCGCCCGGCGGTCCTTCCGGAGGGCGGCTTCGAGCTCGAGCTCTGGTCCGACGATCACATCCCGGCGGCGCTGCTCGCGCGCGCGCATCGGGCGCTCTCGGCGGGACTGCCCGAGCCGGCGACCCTGCGTCCCTTGAATCCGGAGCAGGCCCAGGCGGCCGCGCAGGCCGGCGTGCCCTCGCTCCCGTTCGTCGAGCCCGCGCCGGCCTACGAGGCGCTCAACGCGGGGCGCGCGGTCGGGCGCCTCAAGATCGTCGAGGGCGACGTCGAGAAGGCGCGGACCTCGTCCGACGAGATCCTGGTCTTCCGCCGCACGCCGCGCTACCTCCCGGCCCTCGCGGGCTTCCTCCTGACGCGTCCGGCCAGCGCGCTCTCGCACATGGTCATGCTGTCCCGCGCGCTCGGCGTTCCCGGCGCCGTGACGCTCGGCGCCGAGCCGCTGATCGCCGAGCTCGAGGGACGGGAGGCCGTCCTCGAGATCCACCCGTCGAGCTGGACCCTGCGGGCCGCCGCCGCGGGCGAGGCCGGCCTCGCGCGGGCGCGGCGCGCGCGGCCCAAGCGGCGGCTCTCGGCCGACCTGGACTGGCGCGAGCTCACCGCGCTCTCGCGCCAGCGCGGCCCCGACTCCCGCCGCTTCGGCGCCAAATCGGCGAACCTGGGAGAGGTCATGGCGGCCGTGCCCGAGGCGCGGGTCCCGCCGGGCTTCACGATCCCCTTCTCGCGCTACGCGGACTTCATCCGGCGCAACGGCCTGGAGCCCGAGATCCGGCGCGCGCTCGACGGCCTGGCCGCCGCCAGCGGCGCCGTCGAGCGCCGGGCGCTGCTGGACGCGCTCCGCGCGAGGATCGAGTCCGGGACGCACGATCCGGACCTCGAGCGCGAGGTGGCGGCGCTCCTGCCGGAGCTGGGCGGCGGCGTCTTCGTGCGCAGCTCGACCAACGCCGAGGACCTGACGGGCTTCACGGGCGCCGGGCTGTACACGACGGTGCCCAACGCCGTCGGCTCCGCCCAGGCGCTCGACGCGGTCAAAAAAGTGTGGGCGTCGATCTGGAACGAGCGCGCCGTCGTCGCGCGCGAGGCGTTCGGCATCGATCACCTCGGGGCCCTGCCGGCGGTCCTGATCCAGCGCACCGCCGTCGCGCAGTCCGCGGGCGTCATGGCGACGGCCGACCCCGCGCGCCGCGGCCGGACGGGGATCGTCCTCATCGAGGCCAAGAAGGGCTTCGGCGAGCGCGTCGTCGAGGCGACGAGCCGCCCGGAACGCGCCGTCTACCGGAGCGAGGGCGAGCGCGTCGAGTTCGCCGGCGCCTCCGCCGACGACACCGCGATGCGCGCCGCCCCGGAGGGAGGCCTTCGCCGGGAGCGCATCGCGGTCGGCGCCCGCGTGCTCGACGAGGACCGCGTCCGCGCCCTCGGACGGATGGCGCTGCGCGTGCAGAAGGCGTTCGCGGGCGTTCCTCAGGACATCGAGTGGGTCATCGAGGACGGGAAGGTCGTGATCGTGCAGTCGCGGCCCTATCCCGAGTGACGCGAGCGGCATTGACCGGGGAGTCCGGGGAGGCTATGATACGGCGCATGGGCACGTATCCCTCGGACGGCTATCGCCTCGTCCAGCTCGACGCGGACGCCTCCCCCGCGCTCTACGACGGCGCGGCGGCGCTCATCGCCGAGCAGGCCGCGGAGGAGGGGCACTCCCCCGCCCCGGACGCGGCGCGGCGCCTGCGGGAGTTGACGAAGGGGCGCTCGGGCGTCTTGCTGCACGCGCTGCTGGGGCCCGAGGAACGGGTGGACGGCTATCAGCTCTCCAACGACTGCCGCACGCTGGGCGGGCATTACGCGTACATCAACGAGACCTACATCACGCGGGAGCGGCGCGGGCTCGGGCTGGGCTTCGTGCTGCTGGAACGCTACCTGGAGTGGGCGCGCTCGCGCGGCTTCACGCACGTCTACTCTCACACGGGCTCGCCCGAGATGAAGCGGGTGGCCGAGCGCCTGGGCGCGAAGATCCAGTCCGTGGACTGGGTGGACTTCACCCTCCTCCCCTAGCCGCGGACGAAGTCCTTGTTGAGCTGGGCGTGCCAGAGATGGCCGGGGTCCGCGGCCACGGCGCGGACCAGAGCCTCCAGCTCGTCGAGCACCGGCACGACCTCGTCGTAGACGTCGCCCTGGAGCAGTTGCAGCAGGGGGCCGCGGTACTCCTCGCGGTCGATGAACCAGGTGAAGAGCACGTTGAGGGCGTAGTAGACCTCGATGAAGCGCTTCCAATTGCGGGTGCCCGTGCGCAGGGTGGATCCGAAGCGGGAGAAGGACGCGGCGCGGTAGTCGCCGGTCTTGGCGGCGGCGATGATGTCGGCGGCGGCCAAGCGCGCGCCGTTGAGGGCGATGCTCACGCCCGAGGAGAAGATGGGGTCCACGAAGCGGGCGGCGTCGCCGATGAGCAGGAAGCGGTCGCCGTGGAAGGCCTTCATCTCGTAGCTGTAGTCGGCCTCGACCTTGAACTCGTTCGCCCGCTCGGCGGCGCCGACGCGCCGCGCCAGCTCGGGCCGCTGCGCGAGCATCTCGTGGAAGAGCTCGCCGGGGGAGCCCCGGCGCGCGCGCAGCCTCGGCTTCCGCGTGACGAGGCCGACGCTGGTGAGGTCCCGAGTGATGGGGATCTGCCAGATCCAGCTGCCCGGCGACGCCAAGAAGTGCACGAAGATGTGGTCGGGGGTCGCGGGGCCCCGGTCGAGGCCGCGGAACCAGGCGTGGACGGCGTACTGGTCGAAGAGCGGGTCCAGGACCTTCAGGCCTCGCGCCGCGCCGAGGAAGGTCCGGCGCCCGCTGGCGTCCACGATCAGGTCGCTGTGGACCTCGCTCCCGTCCGAGAGGCGGGTCGTGACCCCGTCCGCGGCGACGTCCACGCCCGCCGCCGCGACGCCGTGGCGCAGCTCCGCGCCCTGCTCGCAGGCGTGCCGGGCCAGCATCTCGTCGAAACGGGACCGGTCCACGTGCCAGGTATGGGCCTCGACGCCCGGCAGCGGCCGCTCCTTGAACTCCACGCGGCAGTCCTCCGGGATGCCGGCCCAATCGTGCGCCCAGCGGGCCTCGCCCGCGCCGTCGCGACGGGGCAGAGACCAAGAGGCCCCGCGCTTCACGACGAAATCCGACCTCGTCATCCGGTCCAGGAACCCGATCTCGCGGAAGACCCGGTTCGCGGCCGGGACCAGGGATTCCCCGACGTGGGGGCGCGGGAAGGTCTCGGCCTCGACGATCAGGCAGCGGATCCCGGCGCGGGCGAGGTAGGCGCCCAGCGCGCTGCCCGCGGGGCCGGCCCCGATGATGAGAACATTCGTGCGCTGCGCAATCATCACGTGAATATCCTAACATTCCTCCATGGACCTCACCGAGGAACTCCTGGCCTTCTTCCGCGAGGGCGCCGACGGCGGCCTCACGGTGGACGCCGCCACCCCCCTCCTGGAGTGGGGGCTGCTGGATTCGGTGCGCATACTGGACCTGGCCGACCTGCTGGCCGCGAAGGCCGGCTATAAGCTGGACGCCTCCGCGCTGAAGAAGGAGAACTTCAAGGACGTCCGTTCCATCGTCCGACTCGTGGGCGCCGGGCCGGCCAAGCGGCCGGCGCGCCGGAAGGCGGCCTAGAGTGGACTTCGCGCTCTCCGGCGCCCAGCGCGCCGCCGTCGCCCGCGCCGCCGCGCTGGGCGCGCGCGTCGCGGCCCGCCCCGCGGAGGCCCGCTCCCTGCTCGCCGCCGACGGCCTCTACGCCCTGCGCGTGCCCCGCAAGCTCGGCGGGCGCGGCGCGAGCCTGCTGGACTCGGCCCTCACGCTCGAGGCGCTGGCCGCCGAAGGCGCGCCGCTGGGAGAGCTCTTCGGCCTGGGCGCCCATCTCTTCGGCGGGCTGCAGACCTTGCTCGAGGCCCGCCGCCTCGACCGGGCCACGGCGCGCGAGCTCCTCGCCGGGCGGCACCTGATAGCCCACGCCGTCACCGAGACCCGCGCCGGCTCCGACCTCTCCGCCGTGGCCTGCGCGGCCCGCAGGACGGGCGCCTCCTACCGCGTCACCGGGCGCAAGAGCTTTGTGACCGGCGCGCCGGACGCCCGCTCCTTCGTGGTCTACGCCAAGACCTCTCCCCGCGACGGCATGTTCGGCCTGTCGGCCTTCTGGATCCCGGCCGGGACGGGCGTGCGCGTGGAGAGAGGACTTAAGACCATGGGCCTGCGCTCGGCCCATCCCGCGCCCGTCACCCTCGACGCGCGCGTGCCGGCGTCGGCGCGCCTCGGCCGCGAGGGCGAGGGCCGCGAGCTGTTCCGCCGCGTCATCACGGTCGAGCGCGCGGCGCTCCCCGCCATCTTCCTCGGCCAGATGCGGCGGCTGATCTCCGCGACCCTGCGCTTCAGCCGCGAGCGCCGCCAGTTCTCCAAGCCGCTGCTGGACAACCAGGCGGTCTCGCACAAGATCGCGGAGCATCAGCTGCTGCTGGAGCAGTCGCGCCTGCTCCTCTACCGCGCGTGCTGGCTGCTGGACCGGGGCCGCGAGGCCGGGCGCGAGGCCGCGCTGGCCAAATGGGCCGTGACCGACGCCGCGCTGCGCGTGGCGCTGGACTGCGTCCAGCTGCACGGCGCCTCGGGCGTGCTGGAGGCGGGCGAGTTCGCCGCCGCCCTGCGCGACGCCGTCGGCGGGCCGATCCTCTCGGGCACCAACGAGATCCAGAAGGAGATCGTCGTCGCCTCGCTGAGGGCGGGCTAGTGCGCCTGCTCGAGCGCCTGCGCTCCCACGCGCGGCGGCGGCCGGACAGCCCCGCCCTGAGCTGCGGCGGGAAGACCTGGAGCTACGCCGAGCTGCTCGCCGCCGCGCGCCGTCCGGCCGGCCCCTACGTGCTCCACCATGGCCCCAAGAGTCTCGCCGCCGCGGCCGCGTGGCTCGGCTGCCTGGACGCCGGCGTGCCCTTCGTGCCGCTCGACCCGTCCTGGCCCGCCGCTCGCGCGCGCAAGGTCCGCGCCCTTCTCTCGCGCCGCGGCGCGCTCAAGAGGGGCGACGCGATGCTGCTCTTCACCTCCGGCAGCGAGGGCGAGCCCAAGGGCATCCCGCTCTCGCTGCGGAACATCGAGTATTTCCTGGACTGGACCGCGCGCCTGCTGCGCATCGGCCCGGACGAGCGCGTGCCCAACCTGGCGCCATGGGGCTTCGACCTCTCCCTGCTCGACGTGCTCGGCGGCTGGCGCGCGGGCGCGGAGGTGGAGCTGTTCCAGGCCGAGGCGGCCTACGACCCCGCCGGGCTCGCCGCGCGTCTGGCCCGCGGGTTCACGAGCGTCTACGCGACCCCGTCGCTGCTCATGCACCTGCAGGAGAAGGGGCGCCTCGCCGAGCGCCTGGCCCGCGGACGCCTGCGCCGCCTCGTCTACGCGGGCGAGAGCTACCCTCCCGCGGAGCTGCGCAAGCTCTTCCGCCGCGGCCTGCCCGTCTACAACTTCTACGGCCCCACCGAGACCAACGTCTGCGCCTTCCGCCGCGTGCGGGCGGGCGACCTGCGCGCCGCCGCCGTCCCCATCGGGGCGCCCCCGGAGGGCACCCGCCTGCGCGTCGTGCGCGGCGAGCTCGAGGTGCGCGGTCCGGGCGTGATGCGCGGCTATCTCGGCGGCGCCCCGAGCCGGGGCGTGTTCCGCACCCGCGACCGCGTCGCGGCCGGGCGCGGCGGGCTCGTCTTCCTCGGCCGCTCCGACCGCCAGGTGAAGCATCGCGGCATGCGCGTGGAGCCCGGCGAGATCGAACGCGCGCTCTGCCGCCTGCCGGGCGTGCGCCGCGCGGTGGTGCGGCTCGACGCCGGCGGCTTCGTCGCCCATCTCGAGAGCTCGCGCGCCGTTACCCTCGGCGAGGCCAAGGCGCGCCTCGCCCGGGAATTGCCCCCGCACATGAGCGTGCGCCGCCTGGTCCTGCATCCCGGCGGCCTGCCCTTGACGCCGCGCGGGAAGCTCGACCTGCGCGCCGTCGCCGAGGAGGCCTCGTCATGAAGAAGACGCTCGAAGCCCAGGTCAAGGACTACGTGCGGAAGCTGCGCCGCCGCGCGGGCGGAGAGGACCTCTCGCGCGTCGAGGGCTTCTTCTCGAACCTGCTCGGTCGGCGTGCCGCCGTGGACGACCCCCGGCAGAGGAAGGGCGAAGCCAGCCCGCTCTGGGTGCCCGGCCTGCCCGCGTCGCCCTGGCACGACCCGGCGAAGCTTCCGTTCCTGGCCGAGCTCAAGGCCGCGAAGGCCGGACTGCTGGCCGAGGGCCGCGCCCTGCTCGACGCGGGCGCCCTGGTCCGCTCCTCGGAGAGCCGCGAGGATCTCGCCTACGAGGGCTGGATCGCCTTCGACTTGAAGATCCTCGACGCGCAGTTCCCCCCGAGCCGCTTCCGGGTCGAGACCAGGGGCTTCCCGGAGAACCTGGAGCGCGCTCCCAAGGCCGCCCGCCTGCTCGAGCGCCTCCCCGTTCTCGGCGACTGCTTCTACTCCGCGCTGCTGCCCGGCGGGACGGTCTCGCCCCATCACAGCCACTTCAACGGCAAGCTCATCTGCCATCTGGGGCTGAGCGTGCCCGAGGATTGCGCTATCCGCGTGGCCGGGGAGACGCGCTCCTGGAAGGACGGGGAGGTGCTGCTCTTCGACGACACCTACGAGCACGACACCTGGAACCGCTCCGCGCGGCCGCGCCTGCTGCTGCACCTGAGCGTCTGGAACCCCGACCTCACGCCCTTCGAGGTGTCCGCCCTGCAAGGCTGGTTCGACCTCTCGCTCAATCCCTGAATTCGACGTGGACGTTGCGCAGCCGGCCGCCGTCGAGCCAGGTCGTCAGCCAGGAGGAGCGGTTGCCGGCCATGAGCTCGAGCCCTCGCTCGAGGACGGCGGCCCGCGACGGGACGGGCAGCGACCGGGCGCACAGCGAGAAAAAATGCGGCGCCCAGCCGCAGATCCGCGAGAAGAGCCGGTCCGCCTCCGCCTCCTCTCCCAGCTCGCCCAGCACCAAAGCCAGATTCATCCAGGCGCTCAGCCGCCGCGGCATCGCCGCGACCGCGACCTCGAGGTCCTCGCGGGCCTCCGTGAGCCGGCCGAGCTTTCGCAGCGCCTCCCCGCGCAGCGTGCGCCAGGAGCGGTCGGGCGCGGCGTCGCGAACGGCGTTCTCGCAATGCGCCAGCGCGGCTTCGTAGTCGCCCGAGAACAAGGCCGTCCCGCAGAGCCCCACATGGGGCCAGCGCAGGCGCGGGGCGAGCTCCAGGGCGCGGTGAAAATCCGCCTCCGCCTCGCCGTAGCGGGCGGCCCAGCAGAGGGTCTCGCCGCGGAAGGCGTAGAACCAGGCTTCGCGCGGTTTTTGACGGATGAGGCGCCGGTACTCGGCGAGCACGGCCCGGAGATCGCCCCCGCGCAGGCGGGACTGCAGGATCTCCATCTGGTCGCTGATGTCGCACGCGACGAAGGGCTCGAGCCTCGTCCCGCGCGTCCACACCTTGGCCTGGCCGCGGTTGCCCTTGAGCGCCTTGAGCACGCGCTCCAAGGCCCGCGCCGCGGCCCGGGGCCGCTCCGGGTCGAGGCGCTCGCTCAGGGGCTGGAGCGGGCGGGGCAGGAGCCGGGAGATCAGGGAGTACTCCAGCTCCGAGACCCGCTCTCCCGCGGCCAATTTGGCCAGGGCGTGATTGGCGTTGGCGCCGAGCGCGTTGTCCGAGATCGCGCGCCCCGCGGCTCCGGCCGAAAGGGCCTCGGAATTCCGCCCCAGATACCGCAGCGCCTCGGAGCGCCAGGCCAGGGCCTCCGCGTCCCGGGGATCGGCCGCCAGGGCGCGCTTAAGCGGCGAAAGGGCCTCGGCAAAGCGGCCTTGAAGGACCCGGGCCGCGCCGACGATGCGCCGCGCCTCGCCCAAGGCCGGGTCGAGGGCCAGGATCTCCTGGGCGCGGAGCACGGCTTCCTCGGCCCGTCCGGCCCAGAGCGCCCGCACGGCCAGCAGGAGCCGCGCCGGGAGCGGATCCGGATCGAGCCGCACGGCGAGCAGAAGCTCGCGCCGCGCCTGCCCGTAGCGCCCGAGCCGCTCCAAAAGCTCCGCCGCGTGAAGCCGCAGCTTCGCGTCGCGGGGATCGCGCTTCAAAGCCTTGCGCATGGCCTTCTCGGCCAAGGCGAGGGAGCGCTTGGAGTCGGCCGCGAGCCCCAGCAGCTCCTCGAGCTCCCAGAGCTTGGCCGCCGCCTCCCATGAGTCCGGATCGAGGCGCAAGGCTTCCGAGCAGCGCTTGCGGGCGATGACGTACTCGCCTCGTCGCTCCCAAAGCTCCGTCGCCTCCAACAGCTTCCGCGCGGCGTCCATGCCGGATATGTTGTTATTTTAACATTTACAGAACAAGGGGGATATCCGGGCCCCCGCTCTGCGGGCCGGCAATATTATCTATGATTGCAGGCGGTGCCGACCAAAGTCTTCGCGGGCTACCTCGCGGCGTGTTTCCTGTGCGGCGAGCTGTTCCCCTTCGCCCGGCTCGACATGTTCTCGTCGGCGGGCGCGGGGATCCGCGTCGTCGTCGTGCGCGCGGACGGAGCGCCGCTCGAGCTCGCGGAGCTGGCTTCGTTCTCCGCGGACCCTCCCCCTTTCGCGGCGGCCGAGCTTCCCTCCGCGGACATGCGCGACTACCTGTCGGCCTTCTCCGCGGAACGGGCGGCGCCGTCCGCGGCGCACGCTTTTCTCGACGTCGAGACCGGGCTGGGGCGCAATCGCAGCGTGCACGAGGCCCTCTTCCGGTACGCGCGCTGGCGGCGGTCGCCGCCGGTCCTGGAGACGACCCCGTCGCGCGTCGAGATCTCCGAGGAGAGCGTCGAGTACGACCGCGCCGGCCGCGGGTTGAAGCGCGCGTCCCGGCTGCTCTGGCGTGGCACGGCCCGCCGGATCCGATGAGAGCCTGGCGGACGGCGCTGGCGCTGCTCCTCGCGACGATGTGGCTGGGAGCGCACCTCCAGGCGCCGGCGCTCCGCTCCCCGCTCCCGCTCTCGGGCTGGACCCTGGCGTCCGGCGCCGCGACCTTCGCCCTGCTCGCGGCCTACGTCGCGCGCGGCTCCGCCGCCGCCGGACTGGCCGCGAGCCTCCTCGTCTTCGCGGGCCAGTTCGCCCTCTCCCGAAGCGTGGAGGATTACGGCAAGATCGAGGGGATGCCCGCCGCGGCGGTGCTCGCCTATTTCCTGGCCGCCGCGCTGTCCGGAGACCGCGACAAGGCGGCGTCCGCGGCGCGCGCCGTGATCGGCGCGGCGTACACGGTCGCCGGGCTCTGCAAGCTGATCGACGGAGGCCCCGGCTGGATCAACGGCTATTCGCTGCGCGTCTTCGCGCACGCGAAGTCCCTCGAATCCTCCGGCGCGCTGTCGACGCTGCGCCTCGCGCTCGCGAGCAGCCCGGAGGCGGCTTGGTCGGCGAGCCTGGCGACCGTCCTCGTCGAATTGTCGGGAGCGGCCATGCTGTCGCCGCGCGCGCGCGTCCCTTACGCCGCGGCGCTGCTGCTCATGCACGCCGGCATGTACCTCGGTCTCGGGATCATGTTCTGGACCTGGGCGGCGACCGTCGCGCTGTTCGGCTTTCGGCCGGAGCCGAAGCGATGAGCGGCGGAGTCCGGTCGTGGGATTGGTGGCTGGAGTCGCTCCCGGAGCTCGTCTGGCCCGCGGAGGGGCTCGGCCCCTGGGAGCCGCGCGCGGCCCGCGCCTTGGAGCGGGCCCCGCTCTTGCGCCTGCTCGCCCGCGAGGACGATCCGGCCGCGCGCGCGCGCCTGCGCCGCGTGCTGGGCGAGCCGGGGAGCCGGGACGAGCTGGAACGGGCCGCGCGCCGCGCGCCGAGGGGCGCCGAGGCCCGCGCCTGGCTCGCGGAGAGCGTGCTCGACGAGGATCCGGCGCGGGCTCTGCGCCTGCTCGACGGGGCCCGCGGCCCGGCCGCGGCCCTGTACCGGGGAGCGGCCCTCATGTCGCTCAAGCGCTGGAAGGCGGCGGCCGCGGTCTTTGAAGGGATCCCATCGGCCCTGGCCGCGCTGCTGGCCGGCGCGGCTCGCCTTCGCGCCGGCGAACCCGCCGCGGCGCTCGAGGCGCTTCGCGGCGGCGCCGACTCGGCCGCCCTGCATTGGCTGCGCGCCTTCGCCTGCGACCGGCTCGGCAGGGACGCGGAGGTCCGCCTCAACGTCGAACGCGCCATGCTCCGGTTCTCGGAGATCGCTTTCGACCCGCTGCTCGGCGCCGCTCTTCGCCGGGAGAACCTCCGCGGCGGCCGCTGCCGCCCTCCGACGGCCCGCACCTTGGCCCTGCTCTCCGCCCGCCGGGCCGGCGCGAGAGCCGTCTGGGCGGACGTGTCGCGCGCGGAGACTTTGCGCGCGCCCCAGTTCTCCCGCTACGCCGAGGCCGTGCCCCTGCTGCGCCGCGCGGCGAAGCGCTCGCCGCGCTCGCCCTGGGTCTGGGCCTACCTCGGACGCGGCCTCGACAGCGTCGGAGACTCCGCCGGCGCCAAGCGCGCGCTCGACCGCGCCGCGGAGCTCGCGCCGGGCTGCGGCTGGATCCGCGCCTGGCGCGGCTCCTGGCTGCTCCGCCACAAGTCCGCCGCGGCTCTTGCGGAGCTCGCGCGCGCGGCCGCGCTGATCCCGGGCTACCCCTTCGCCCGCGCCTGGCACGGCGGGGCGCTGCGCCGCGCGGGCCGTCTCGCGCGCGCGGCCGCCGAGCTCGAGCTCGCCGTGCGCCTCGAGCCGGGCTACGAGTGGAGCTTCGCCGAACTGTTCCAGGTGCGCCGCCAGCAGAGGGACTGGGCGGCCGCCGCCGCCATGGTCACGGAGGCCTACGAGCGCGAGATGAAATTCACCTGGGCCCGCCGCGACGACCCCGAGGCCTGCGCCCGCGCGGCCGAGGAGCTCGCCGGCGCGCTCTCCTCCCGGCCCCGGCTGGCACTGCTGCGCGCCTGGCGCGCCTGGCTCCTGCTCTCCTTGGGCCGCGCGCCGGAGGCGCTGCGCGAGGCCCTCGCCGCCGCGGCCGAGGGGCCGGCCTTCGCGCACGCCGTCGCGGCCGAGGCCTGCGAGCACGAGGGCGACCTCGAGCGGGCCCTCGCGCATTACGGCCGCGCCGTCGCCCTGCGTCCGTGCGCCGCCTACGTCGGCGCCCGCGGGGCCGTCCTTCAACGCCTGGGCCGCGCGAAAGCGGCGGTCGCCGACCTGCGCCGCGCCGTGGAGCTCAACGGCACGGTGGCGCGCTTCCAGTGCGCGCTCGGCGCGGCCTTGCTGGACCTGGGCCGGCCGCGCGCCTCGCTCGACGCGCTCGACCGGGCCTTGGGCCTCGACCCGGGTTACGGGGAGGCCCGGGCGCGGCGGGCTTTGGCCGCCGCCCGTTTGGCGAAAAACGACGTGGCGGCTTGCGCCGAGCTGCTCAAGGCCGTCGAGCTCGGCGCGGAGCTCCCCCCGGCGCTTTTGGCCGCGACGCGCCGGCGCATGAAAACCCTCGCGCGCCGGGCCCTGAAAGGGCTCGGGAACGGCCCCGAAGTCCGGCGCCTGTTGGCTGAATCCGGTTCTTGACTTACCCCCCCGGACCTGTTACACTTAGCCCGTCCTGCCCGTGTCTAAAATACGCCGTTAACGAGCCTCGGCCATCCGCGAAATCGTCAAATAATATAGAGGGAATACCATGAAACAGAGCGACTTCAACCGCACGATCGAGCGCTTGGCTGGCGGCGGACTTTCCCTCCCCAGAGATCTCTCGGTGTTCTTCCCCGACGGCGACGGCCGCCAGGATCTGATGTACGAACAGGACTTCGGGCTCGCGCCGCACGCCCCCGCGTACGAAAAGGCCCGCCGCGCCGTCCTCGCCGCGGACATCCCCGCCGGGCAGCGCGTCCTCCTCGCCGGCTATCTCGACCTGTTCCTCGGCGAGTACGACCGCGCCGCCGTCGCGCTGAAAGCCCTGTGCGAGAAGTCGCCCGACGAGTACTGGCCCCACTTCCTGCACGCCGCCGCGATCTGGCTTCTCGGCGATCAGCGCCGCACGCGCGACTATCTCCCCACCGCCTTGACCGCGATCGAGAAGGCGGTCGCCGTCGATCCCAAACAGATGTACGCATACATCATCCGCGCCGGACTGCGCCGCGAGCTCGAGGACGTCCCCGGACGGCTGGAGGACACCGAGCGCGTCATCAAGATGGCCCCGAGCTTCGTCTGGGCGCGCACCGAGAAGGCCGAGGTGCTGGGCGAGACCGGGCATTACCGCCTGGCGCTCAAGGAGCTCAACAGCCTCATCAAGCGCTTTCCGACGGCGGCCTGGACGTGGGCCCAGCGCGGCCGGCTGCGCGGCATCTCCGGCTTCTACCGGCTGGCGCTCGCCGATTTCGAAAAGGCCGTCGAGCTCGACCCGTCCTGCGGCCCGATGATCGCGTGGCGCGGCGAGACGCATCGCCGACTCGGACGCTTCGCCGAGGCCGTGGCCGATTTCGACCGGTCCATCGCCCTCGACCCGGGCTACCGGCTCGCGCACGCCTGGCGCGGCCGCGTCCGCCTGCTCGTCGGCGACTACGCGGGCGCCGTGAAGGACTTCGACGCCGCGCTCAAGATCGAGCCCCGCGAGATGCTCGCGCGGACCTGGCGCGGCGAGGCCTGGTGGAAGGCCGGCGACTACCGCCGCGCGGCCGCGGATTTCGAGGCGGTCTATCCCGCCGAGCCCCAGGGATTCTGGAACGCGCGCCTGAAGACCAACGAGACCCAGGAGAACTATTTCATGCTCGACGCCGAGGGCGGCAAGCGCCAGGAGCATTTCTGGGCCGACCTCGAGAAGGGCGCGCGCTCCGGCGACGCCTGGGCGTGGGCCTTCCTCGGCCGCTGCAAGATCGGAGCCGGGCGCGTCGAAGACGGCCTGCGCGACCTGACGCGGGCGCTGCAGATCGAGCCCGCCAACGCCTACGCGCTCGCCTGGCGCGGCGAGGGCGCGCGGCGCCTGGGCGCCTTCGGCCGCGCCCTGACCGATCTCGAGGCCTCGCTCAAGCTCGACCCCGCCAACCGCTGGGCCCGGGCCTGGAAGGCGCAGGTCCTCGTGCAGACCGGGAAGACCGCCGAAGGCCTGCGCGCCTTCGAGCTCGCCCTCGACACGCCCGAGCAGCGCTTCGCCCTGGCCCACGTCTGGCACGGCGAGGCTCTCTGGGACCTGGGCCGCCGCGAGGAAGCGGCCGCCGCCTTCCGCCGGGCCTTCGTCCTCGACGGGAAGTGCAAGCAGGCCAAAGCCTGGATGATCCGCCTGGGCAAGCGGAAGACCGAAGCCGCCGCCTGACGCTTTCTTGGCTGATGTCCTGTCCGCCGCCGACCGCCTCGCCTCGCGCGGGGACTTCCACTCGGCGCTCGCCGTCCTTGCGCCGTCCTTGCGCCGGCGCCTGCCCAGGCTCGACTCGTTCTACGACTTCGTAGCCGACCAGGACCTGCTCACCGATAACCCGCGCCACCCCGCGCTGACCGCGGCGGAAGAGGCGCGGGCCCGCCGGGGCCTGGCGCGCCTGAAAGCGCGCCCCCTCAGGGACGCGCTGACCTCCTACGCCCTGCTCTGCGCTCGCCGCTACCCGGAGGCCGCTTCGCGCGCCGCCGCCGCGCGCGTGCCGATCCTGGAGGCCTGCGCGCTGTGGCTTCAGGGCGACGCCCGGCGCAGCCGGCGCTGGCTCGCCCGCGCGCTCGACTGCGCCGAGCTCGCGGTCGCGCTGTCGCCCTCGCGGGCCTCGTGGCTGCTGCGCGCTCAGATCCGCTTCGAGTTCGAGGACAACGAAAAGGGCCTCGCCGACCTGGCCCGCATCCTGCGCCGGGATCCCGGCGATCTCGCCGTCCGCGTCGGCCGCTCCGAGATCCTCGCCGACCTGTACCGCTACCGGCCCGCCGCCCGCGAGCTCCGGCGCGCGGCGCGCGGAGGCCCCGCGCCGTGGTGGTTCTACGCCCAGCGCGGACGCCTGCGCGGGATGTGCGGCCTCCTCAAGCCCTCGCTGAGGGACTTCGACGAGGCCCTGCGCCGGCGCCCGAAGCGCGGCGCGGTCCGCGCCTGGCGGGCGGAGGTCCTGCGCAAGCTCGGGCGCCTCGAGGACGCCCGCCGCGACCTCGACCTCGCGACGGCGCACGCGCCGCGCTACGCCTTCGCCTGGGAGTGCCGCGGCCGCCTGCGGCTGATGCTCGGCGAGCCCGCCGCGGCGCTGCGCGATCTGGAGCGGGCCTGCCGCCTCGACCCGACGCACACGCTCGCCTTCGCCTGGCGCGGCGAGGCCCGCCTGCGCCTGGGGCGGCTCGCCGGCGCGTGGGCCGACTTCGAGAGGATCTATCCGCTCGAGCCGAGCAACGTCTGGAACGCCGACGACGCCGCCGAAGGCCGCCTGCCCGCGCGCGCGGCGCGCCTCGCCTCGTACTGGCGCACGCTCGACGCGGCGGCCGCGCGCGGCGACGCCGCGGCGTATCTCCTGCGCGGCCGCGCCCGCGCCACGACGGGGCGGGAGCGCGAGGCGATCGCCGACCTGACGCGCGCCCGGCCGCGCCTTCCTCCCGCCCTGCGCGGCGCGGCCCTGGCCTGGCGCGGACGCGCCCGGATGAACCTCGGCGAAACGGCCGTGGCGGCCCGGGACCTGAGCGCGGCCGTCGCGCTCGATCCCGGGACGCGCCGCTGGAAGGCGTGGCTCGGCACCGCGCTGCTGAGCCTCGGGAAGAAGAAGCGCGCGCTGCGCGAGCTGGACCGGGCGCTGACTTTCCCGGAGCCGGGCTTCACCGAGGCGTTCCTCGCCCGCGGCCGCGACCGGGCGAGCGAAGGCCGCCTGCTTCCCGCCCGCGACGATTTCCGCGCCGCCTGCCTGTTCGATCCCAGATCGGAGGCGGCCCGCCGAGCGCTGGCCTCCCTGACGCCGGGGCGCGAGCGATGAAGGACTGGACCCGGGCCGAGAAGAGCATCCGCGAGTCCGACTTCGAGGCGGCGGCCGCGGCCCTGCTCGGTCCCGCGCGGCCGCTGAGGCTCGAGGCCTTCTTCAAGAACACCCCCTCGCACGACCTCATGTACTCCACGCCGCCCCGCGGCGCCGAGGTTCCCGCCCGGGAGCTGCGGGCCTGGAAGCGCGAGGCGGCGCGGCGGCGTTCGCCGGAGCTGTGGACCTTGGCGGGGGCGGCCGAGATGGCGATGGGCCGGGACCGCGCCGCGGAGGCCGCGCTCACGCGCGCGCTGGGTCTCGACCCGGGCCTGGCCGCGGCCAGCCTCGCCCGCGCCGCCGTGCGCCTCTCCCTGTCCCGCGCCGAACGCGACAATCGCCGCCTGCCCGGCTGCCTCGACGACCTCGACCGCGCGCTCGCGCTGAGCCCGGACGACCCCCGGGCCCTGCGCCTGCGCGCCGAGCTCAGCAACGACTGCGAGGACCTCGACGGCGCCCGCCGCGACCTGGAGCGCTGCCTGGAGCTCGAGCCGGAGAACGGATGGGCGCGCGCGGAGCTGGCCGACCTGTTCTGCGACAGCGGCGAGTTCGAGAAGGCGCGCCCGCTCATGGCGTCGCTGGCGCCCGAGGGCGGCCGCGAGGGCTGGTACTGGGCCCTGCGCGGCCGCGCTTTGGCGCTCTCCGGCAAGGCCGGGCAGGGACTTCGCGATCTCGAGAAGGCGGTCGAGCTCTCCCCTCGCCTCGCGTCCGCCGTGGGTTGGCGGGGAGAAGCCTACCGCCGGATCGGCCGCTACCGGGAGGCCCTGCGCGACCTGGACCGCTCCATCGCCCTGGACCCGGGCTTCGTCTACGCCTACGAGTGGCGCGGCCGCCTCCACCTGATGCTCGGGAGCCCGGACCGGGCGCTCGCCGACGCCGAGGTCATCGTCCGCCGCGACGCGCGCCATCGCTACGGCCCGGTCCTGCGCGGCGAGGCGCGCTTCAAGCTCGGACGCTTCGCCGCGGCCGCCGCCGATTTCGACCGCGTCTACCCGCTCGATCCTTCGCGCACCTGGAATCCGGTCGTGAAGGAAGGGCGGCTGACCTCTCCCGCCGAGCGGGAAGGCGCTTTCCGCGAAGACGTCGCGCGCGCCCTGCGCTCATCCCCCCGCTCGGCGCACGCCTGGCTCCTGTCGGGCCGTTTTCACGGCGCCGCCGGGCGCCGCGCGCAGGCGCTCTCCGATCTGACCCGGGCGGCGGCCCTGGCGGCCCTCCCCGCGCCCCGCGCCTCGGCCTTCGCCTGGCGCGGCCGGATCTTCCTCGACGACGGCGACGCGGGCTCGGCGCTGCGCGACCTCGACGCCGCCCTGCGCCTGGCGCCCGGCGACTCCCGCGCGCGCTGCTGGAAGGCCGAGGCCCTGACCGCCCGCGGCGATGAAAGCCGGGCGCTCGAGGAGTACGGGCGGGCGCTGTCCCGCCCGGCGACGGCTCCCGCCTTCGGCTTCCTGTCCCGCGCCGCCCTCCACGCGCGCGCCGGGCGATGGGAGCCGGCGCGCGCCGACTACGCCGCCGCCTTCGCGCTCGACGTGAAATCCAAGGCCGCGCGCCTCGGCCTCGCCGACTGCCGCCGCCGCCTGGGGACGGCCCGATGAGCCTCCCGGCGCTCGACGAGACGCCCATGCTCGACGTCTTCCTCAACTACGCCTGCCAGGCGAAATGCCCGTTCTGCTACAACCCGCCGCTGACCCCGGAGCTCATCGCTTGGAAGCTCCCGCTCGAGCGCCTCGCGCACGAGCTCCTCGAGGGCCGCAAGAAGGGCTTTCGCGGCGCGACCTTCTCGGGCGGCGAGGTCACGCTTCTGGCCGAGCTGCCGGCGATGCTGCGCCTGGCGCGCAAGGCGGGCTATTCCGCGGTCGGCGTGATCTCGAACGGGATCCGCATGGCCGACGAGGCTTATACGCGCGAGCTCGTCGACTGCGGCATGAGCTTCGCCTGCCTCTCCATCCACGCGGGCGAGCCGGCGCTTCACGACGAGCTCCTCGCCGTGCCGGGGGCCTTCGAGAAGGCGGTGCGCGCGCTGGGCCATCTCGAGAGGCTCGGGATCCCCGTGGTGCTCAACTTCGTGATCACGCGGCGCAACGTCCGCGCGATGCCCGCCTTCATCGAGCGTTTCGCCGCGCGGGCCGGCGTCGTCGAGTTCCAGCTCTACTTCCCGCACTACGAAGGCCTGATGACCGTCCACGCCGACGCGCTCAAGCTCCCGGCCCAGGAGGTCGTTCCCTCCTTGGAAAAGGCGTTCGCCCGCGCTCGCGCGCTCGGCGCCGGCGACAAGGTCTTCGTCTACAACATGCCCCCGTGCTCGCTTCCCGCCGTCCCGATGGCGCGGCTGCGCAACTGGGAGCGGGAAAGCACGAGCCTGCTCATCGACCCGAAAGGCGTCGACGACGGGCGCTTTCAGAACGAGCGCCGCGACCGCTACAAGAACGCGGATTGCAGGGAGTGCTCGCTCGACGAGCGCTGCCTGGGCTACGAGACCGGCTATGTCGAGCGCTACGGCGACGCCGATCTGCGGCCGGTGCCCAAGCCATGACGCCGGAGGTCCGGGCGCTGGGAGAAAAGGCCTCCGCGCTGATCCTGGACGGCCGGCCCGCCGCCGCGCTGCCGCTGCTGTCGCGCTGCGCCGCGGCGGGCGCGGGCTGGGCGCTTCTGCTCCGCGGCCGCGCCAAATACGCGCTCGGCAGACCCGAGCTCGCCGAAGCCGACGTCACGCGGGCCTTCGACCTCGACCCCGCCTGCGGCTGGATCTTCGGGCTTTCGATCGGCCCGCTGAGGATCCCCCCCGGGGGCCGGCGCCTGCACGAGGCCAACCGCCGCTTTCACGGGGACCGCGGCTGCTACGCCGCGCGCGCCTTCCACGGCAAGCTCGCCATCATGGCCGGCCGGCGGCGCGAGGGCCTGGCGCATCTCGACTGGGCCGTGAAGGCCGCGCCGAAGCGGCCGTACCTGTTCGCCTGGCGGGCCGAGGCCCGGCGCCGCCTCGGAGACCTCGTGGGCGCGCGGGCCGACGCGAAGCGCGCGCTCGCGCTCGATCCGCGCCATGGGGTGGCGTGGACGACTTTCGCGGCCGTCGAGCGCATGAGCGGCCGCCCGGCCGCGGCGTTCTCCGCGGCGCGGCGCGCGGCGCGCTGCGCGCCCGCGTACGAGATCGCCCCCCTGGAAGCGGCGCGCGCCGGCCTCGCTCTCGGCGACGTCCCCGCCGTCCTGACCTGGCTCGAGCGCGCCGCGCGCCGCGCCAGCGGGCTCGGCTGGTCGAGCCTCGGCGAGAGACACGGCGCGCCCGCGCCCGACCCGGAGACTTTGCCGGGCGACGCGTCCACGCGAGGCCGGCTGCTCGCGTGGAGCGGCGAACGCCTGCTCTCCCGCGGAGAGCCCGCCCTCGCCCTGGCCCGTCTCGACGAGGCCTTAGGCGTCTCCCCCCGCTTCGCCTGGGCCCAGGCCTGGCGGGGCGAGGCCCTCGGCGCGCTCGGGGAGAAAGCGGCGGCGGAGAAGGCTCTGCTCGCCTGCGCGGCGGCCGCGCCGCGCTACGCGCGCGCCTGGGCGGCGCTGGCTCAAGTGCGTTTCGAGCTCGGCCGCCCGCGCCCGGCGCTGGAGGCCTGCGAACGCGCCTTGAAGCTCGAGCCGGATTGGGCCTGGGCCCTGTTCCAGCGCGGGCGCCTCCTCGCGGCGTTGGGCCGCGCGTCCGAGGCCCTGCGCGACCTCGACGCCTGCCTCGCGCTCGACGCGGGCTTCGAGCAGGCCCGGCGCGAACGCGCCCGGCTCGCGGCGGGCTAGGATCCTAGGGGGCTCGAGCGGGCCGCGGCCCCGGCGTCTCGGCCGCCGCGAAATGCGCGTTCAGGCTCAGCCGCAGCCGGGCGAGCCGCTCCGCGCGCTCATCCAGGGCGAGCGCGACGGGGCGTTCGACCTTCGCCATGGCGGTCTCCAGATCCGTCAGGCACAACTGGGCGTGGCTGATCGCGCCGTTGACCGCCTTCCAGTTCTCGGGCGACTGGATCGGCGCCTGGCACACGAAGCCCCTGAAGTCCGCGGGCTTCGCCGGCGCGGCCGGGGGAGCCTCTCCCATCAGGACGCGGCACCGCGCCGAGCGGCCGCACGCGGCGGAGTTCCCGGCCTTGGAGGCCAGCGCGTAAGCCGCGGCGTCGCGGCAAAGGACGGCGGAAATGGCCGGCAGTTTTTTACACGCGGCGGCGCCGCCCCGCAGGCCTCTGAAAAAAACCTGGCACTGCTCGACGTCCCGGGGCACCGCGTCGTCGGCCAGCTTCGCGCAAGGATTCGGGACGTCTTCGAGGTAGCCCGCGACGCCGGCGTAGGAACGGATACGGTGAAGCAGCTGGGCCTCCGCGGGACCGCCCCCCGCCTCGAACGCCCCGGCCTGCAGCCCGCTCGAGCATTCGGCGACCTTATTCAGCATCTCGTCCGCGGCGGCCAGCGCCGCGTCGCACCTCGCGACCAGGGCCTGCGCGGCCGCCGGCCGGGCGCTCGACGCCGCCGCCAGGACCAGCGCGGCGAACAGCGCGAATCCACGTTCCCTCATCATCGCATCTCCTTGCGAGTCCGGCTACCGCCCGATGCCGGCCTTCATGCTTTTGACGGACGCCGCCACCGACGCGCGCGCGCTCCGATGGCGCTCGAGCTGCTTCTCGTCCCGAGGCGAGGCTTTGAGCGCGGCGTCGAGGCGCGCGAGCAGCGCTTCCAATTCGAGGTGCTTGTTCTTGAACGCCTCGAGCGCCGCGACCCGGGGGTTGACGTCCTTCGCCTGAGCCGCCTCCGCCGCGAACTTCCCATGGCGCTCGACGGCGGCGGCGGAACAGACGCTCGTCGCGAGCGCGTCGCCGGTCGCGGCGCAGGTCCGGTCCTTGCGCGCCCGGAAAGCCTCCTTGCACGCGTACGACGGGGCTTCCGTGAAGCTGTCGCCCTCTCCTTTCATCGGGAAATTCTTCTCGGCGCACGCCGCCTCGGACGCCGCCCCGCGCATGGCCGTCTCCGCCCGGCACAGCGCCATGTCGGAGGCGTCTTCGTGGCCGCCTAACGCCGCGCCGACGCCGGCGCAGACCGTGTCCGCGTTTCCGGCGGCGAACTGCGCCCGGCAGGCGTTCAGCCGGAGCTGGACGGGAACGTCGTCGTAGCTGTCCGCCGCCACGGCGCAGATCCCCGGGCCCTCGTTGCCGATCAGCGCCGCGTAGATGAGCAGGCGGCCGGCGACGCGCCGGCATCGGGTCTGGGGCACGCACTTGTCGTCGGGCGCGCAGGTGTTCTTGATGTATTGAGCGAGGGGAGCGAGCTTGTCGCAGGGCGCCAGGGACTTGGCGGCCGCGGCCGTGCAGGCGAGGTGCGCCACGAGCGCGTCTTGATGCTGCTGGTCTTTCGCTTCGAGCGCCATCTCGATCTTGAAGCTCCGGCGGCACTCATCGATGAAGCGGCTGTACAAGCCGGCGACGACGCGGGCCCGGGCGGCCTCCGGCTTCGGAAGCGGCGCCGCGAAGGCGCGCACGGCGTCGGCCGCGAGGAGGCCGAGCTGCTGAGCGCCCCTCTCCGCCGCGGTCAACTGGGCGTCGAGGGTCGGGTCCGCCGCGTGCGCGGGAGAGACCGCAAGGGCGATCGACAGCGCGATGACTTGTCTCACGGGTACCTCGTTTGACACGATGGATGAAAGCCGCCTAGCCGGAGTATAACGTACTTGCGGCGCACGCGCAACTAGGTCGCGGCCGCCAGTATCGACCGGCTCTGCTCGGGAGAGAACAGCTCCGGCTCGAGCTCCAGCGCGCGCTTGAGATCCGCGGCTTGTCCGCGGACGTCGCCTCGCGCCGCGCGCGCCGCGGCCCGGACGAGGAAGGCCATGGCCGGGGCGTCGGGAGACGCGAGCGCCGCCTCGGCGTCGCGCTCGGCGCCGGCGCGATCCCCCAGCGCCCAGCGCGCGCGCGCGGCCAGGGCCCGGGCCGCGGTGTAGCGGGGATCGAGCTCGAGGGCGCGCTCCAGGGACTCGAGCGCCTCCTTCGGGCGCTCGAGCGCGGCCTCGAGCCGCGCCCGATCGACGAGATGCGTCACCGTCGTCGGAGCGAGCGCCGTCACGCGGCGCATCCGGGACAACGCCTCGCGCTTCAGCCCCCGCGCGGCAAGCAGATCGGCCAGGGCCTTATGAGCGCTCCACGCGCGCGGCGACAGCCGCGCCGCGGCTTCCAGGGCGCGCCGGGCGGCCGAAGTCCTGCCGAGCCGCGCCAACGCCTCGCCGCGCCAGACCCGCGGGTCCGCCTCTCCCGGCAGCTTCCTCGCCGCGACGTCGAATTCGGCGAGCGCCTCCTCGAAACGGCCCTCCGCGAGCAGGAGTCTCCCCCGCCAAGCCCGCAGCCAGCCGAGCTCGGGACGGGCGCGCAGCGCCTTCCTCAGGAGCGCGCGGCCGCGCGCGACCGTCTCAGCCGGAGCGCCGGGCGCCAGGCCCGGCCAGTCGAACTTCGGATCGGCCCGGCGCGCCGCGACGAGGTCCGCCGCGGCTCCCTCGATGTCCCCGGCTCCGAGCCGGGCCTTGAAGCGCTCGAAGCGGGCGAAGATATAGTCCGGATCGAGGAGCACGGCCCGGTCGAGATCCGCGCACGCCTCGCCGTGGCGTCCCGCCCGCACGAGCAAGGCGCCGCGCCAGGCGTAGGTGTAAGGATACCAGGGCATGAGCCGCCGCGCCGAATCGAAATCGGCGAACGCCGGCGCGGCGCGTCCGAGGCGCGCCAGCGCGGCGCCCCTCCAAGCCCGGATCCAGCCGCTGTCCGGCCCCAGCGCGACCGCGCGATCGAAGTCCGCGAGCCCGGCCTCGCCGCCGGCGGCGTTGTTGCGCGCGCGGCCGACGAGCGCCCTGATCCAGGCGATCCCGGGCGCGCGCCGCGCGGCGGCCTCGTAGTCCTGGAGCGCCTCCTCGTACCGGCAGATCCGCGGGTCGCGCTTGAGCTCGCCCCGCTCGGCGAGGAGCAGCGCCGACGGGCGCCGCGCGATCTCCCGGTCCAAGCGCCTGAGATAAGCGGGCGCGTTCGTCCAGGGATCGAACCCGAACTCAGGCAGAAGATAGGACGCCCCGACCTCGAGATCGCGGTCGCGCGCCCGGTGGCACGCCGCCTGCGCCTCGCCCGACCTCCCTTGCCGGTGGCGGCTGCTGCTGAGAAGAACGTGCCCGGCGGGGCTGCCGGGATCGGCGGCGACGGCCCGCTCGGCGGCGGCCGCCGCGCCCTCGAAATCGCCCCGGTGGAACAGCGCCGCGCCTTTCAGAAGCAGGAGGACATGGGGAGGACGGGCGAAACGCTCGAGCGCGGCGTCGAAGTCGCGGCCGGCCCGGGAGAAGCGCTTGAGCTCGAGACGCGCCAGCCCCAGCCACATCCGCGCGCGGCCGTCGGCGGGGTCGAGCGCCGCCGCGCGCTCGAGGCGCCTCGCCGCGCGGCCCGGAGCGGCGACGACGTCGAGTTCCCCGAGCCAGGCCAGGATCCGCGCGTCGCGCGGCGCCGCCGCCGCGGCCCGGGACAGGTCGACCCGCGCGCCCGGAAGGTCGCCGCGCAGGCGCCGCAGGCGTCCGCGCAAAGCGAGCTCGCGCGGCTTCCGAGCGCCGGCCAGCCGGCCCTCGAGCTCCGCGAGCTCGCGGGTGAACACGGCGCCGAAGGCCTTGAGCGCGCGCAGGCCGAGCCCGCGGGCGGGAGACATCGAGTCGGCCTCGTCGAGGACGTCGAGGTGGCCGAGGGCGTCCAGCGCCCTCTCCGTGGCGGCGAGGATATCCGGGCTCACGCTCACATCGTATAAAGTTTCTGCTAGACTTCGGTCCATGCGCGGAGAATCGCCCGTCGTGCACCGGCGTCTGAGAGAGGCCCGCGGGGCCCTGGACTCCGGGCGCCCCGCCGCCGCCTTGCCCCCGCTCGCTCGCGCCCTGGCCGAGGATCCCGCCTGCGCCTACGCCTGGTTCCTGCGCGCGGGCGTGCGCGTCCTGCTGCGGGACCGGCGCGGGGCCGAGGCCGACCTCGACGCGCTCGGACGCCTGCCCGCGTCCGCGATCGTGCGCTACCGCGAGTTCGACGCGCCTGCGGCGCTGCGCTGGCCCTCCTATCCGGCCGCCGTGGACCGGCTTCTGGCGCGGCGCGGGGCGCCCGCATGGGGGTTCGTCCTGCGCGCCTTCGCCCTGCGCGAGTCGCACCGTTTCCCCGAGGCCGTCGCCGCGATGGAGCGCGCGGTCGCCGCGGCCCCGCGCGACGCGGGCCTGCGCGGGCTGCTGTCGCGCGTGCGCTTCGTCAACCGCTTCCCGAAGAAAGGCCTCTCCGACCTGAACGCCGCGCTGCGCCTCGATCCCTCCTGCGGCTGGCTCCATGCCTGGAAGGGCGAGGCCCTGCGCCACCTGGGACGCCCGGACGAGGCGCTGGCGGCGCTGGAGAAGGCGATCGCCCTCGACCCGAGCTACTTCCGCGCCTTCGCCTGGCGCGGCGGCATCCGCGCCTCCCGGGGGAGCCGCGCGCTCGCGCTGGCCGACCTCGATCGCGCGCTGTCCGCCGCGCCGCCGGGGGAGCCGAGCCTTTCCTGGATCTACAACGAGCGCATGCGCGTCCGCCGCGCGCTGGGCGACGTCGCCGGCGCGCTCGCCGACCTCAACGCCGCGCACGCCCTCAACAGCCGCTACGGCTGGTCGCGGCCGGGCGGAAGCGACTTCGACGCCGCCGACGCGGAGCTGAGCCGTTTCCTGCGCCGCCGCCCGAGGCACGCCTGGGCGCGCGCCTGGCGCGGCTGGACCCGCCTGGAGGCGGGGCGCCCGGCCGAGGCGCTGGCCGACCTCGGCTCGGCTCGCCGCGCCTGGCCGCTGGTCTGGCGCGGACGCGCGCGCCTGATGCTCGGCGACCGCGCCGGCGCGCTGCGCGACTTCACGCGCGCCGTCGGCGCCGACGAGAGCTACGCGCCCGCCTGGGCCTGGCGCGGGGGCGCGCGCCGGTCGCAATCCGATCTGAGCCGCGCCATCGCCCTCGATCCGATCCTCGCCTGGGCCTGGGCCTGGCGGGGCGAGCTGCGCCTGGGCGAGGGCCGCCTGAAGGAAGCCCTGAACGACGTGGAACGGTCGCTCACGCTCAATCCGTCGTACCCGGAGGCTCAGCTGATCCGGCAGCGGATCATCGCTTCCTTGAAGTAGGCGCGCATCACCGGGTCGCTCTTCGCGGCGAGCGCCGCCCGTTCCATGAAGGCGCGCGCCATCTCGGTGCGCCAGCGATAGGGATCGTTGCCCTCGTTCACCGCCGGATCGCGGTAATAATCCGAGGTGCAGGTCCTGCACGGATCCGAGGCCAGGTCGAAGGTGCAGTCCCGGTAGCGTTCCGGCACGCCTTCCGCGGCGCTCCCCACCTTCGCTCTCTCGCGGCCTTCCCGATCCACGAACGCGAAGGGGTAGAAAGAAAAGTTCCCGTCGGGATAAGTCTCCATGGAAGAATGGAACGGGCACCAATCCTCGAGGACGACGGCCTCCTTGAGCATGAGCGGCACCAGGGAGCAGACCACGAAGCGGAAGCGGCCCTCGTGAGCCTCCTGCCAGATCCACTCGAACACCTTCCGCAGCATCGGACGGAAATGCCGCTTCGCGTCCTTCCAGCCGAAGCCGTGGATCACCTCGATCTCGATGTTCTCGAAGCCGAGTCCGGCGAGCGTCTTGAAGTTGTCGAGCATCTTCTCGACGTTGTCGGGGTGCACGCACTGGATCGCCATCGCGCGGCGCCTGCCGATCGTGTCGAAGATCGCCGGCAGGGCGGGCAGCATCTTCTTCCACGAGCCGCCGCCCCCCTTCAGCACGCGGCGCTTGTCGTGAGTCTGCTCGTCGCCGTCCATGCTCACGGAGATGAAGAAGCGCTGCGCGGCGAGGAATTCGAGCCATTCCCTCTTGATCGGCAGGCCCGCGCTCGTGCAGATGGACAGGTCGAGGTCCTTGCCCGCCTTGAGGGCCTCCGCGCGCGCGAACAATGAGATCTCGCGCACGATCTCGAAGTTCATGAACGGCTCGCCGCCGTACAGCAAAAGCTTCTTGACCTGGCCCGGCGAAGACAGCTGGAAGCGGACGAGGTTCTCGACGTGCTTCCAGGCGATGGTCTCGCCGGAGTCCTTGTCGATGAAGCAGTACTCGCAGCGCAGCGGGCACGCGGTGTTGATCGCCACCTTGAAGCGGCGGATCTCCTTGTTCGACGCGAGGCCCCGCGCGCGCAGACGCTCGAGCGCCTTGGGCCCGTAGGCGGCGTCCAGATCAGACGACGCGGACGCGGACATAGAGCTCCTGGAACTGCGGATGGTCCTGGCACGAGTCGACGAGCTCGGAGAGCCCCTCGGCGAAGACGGCGGCGACGCGCCGGAAGTTGGCCAGCGCCGCGTCGGGGTCGCGTCCCGCGATGCGGGCGTGGGCGACGACGCCGATCGGGCAGAAGACCTCCTGGTCCCCGCCGCCTCGCCGCTCGATCCAGTCCACGAAGCCGTCGATCTGCTTCGCGGCGCCGTCCCAGTCCATGCCCGTCCCCGGGGAGCCGGCGCGCAAGGCCGGGGCGGTCCCGACGGGGAAGGAGAGGGCTTTGTCGCAGGAGTAGTATTTCCCGTCGGGCCCGAGCGTCATGTTGTGGCAGGAGTGCCACCAGCGCTCGCCGGCGCGGTTGTGCTCGAGGGACTCGAGGACGGCGAAGAGGATCTGCAGCTGCGGCGCGCGCGCGCCGGAGTCGAGGACGGCCTTGTACCAGCGCGCCAGGCCGGAGAGGGCCTTGCGCATAACGGCGATCTTGGCCTCCGGCCAGACCTCGTACAGCTCGGGATTGAAGGTGATGCGGCCGAAGCCCGCGCGGTAGAAGGCGTCGACGTTGCTGAGCAGGCGGTCGACGGTGTGCGCGGTGAAGACCAGGCTCACGCCGAGGTTCGACTTGTCCAACGGCGCCAGGCGGGCCATCACGTCGTCGTGGACGGAACGCTCCTTCGTCTTGAAGTAGACCCGGTGCTTGTCGTTGTCCTCCTTGCGCCCGTCGAGGCTGATCGTGCAGTGGACGCCGACGTCCCGCATGAACGCGGCCTTCTCCGGGGTGAGCAAGGTGCCGTTGGTGAAGGTCTGCAGGACCGCCCGCTCTCCGGCCTTCTCGCGCGCGTAGCGCGCTGCCTTCACGAACAGGGGCCAGTCGAGGAGCGGCTCGCCCCCGATGAAGGTGATCTTCCGCTCCTCCGGGGGCAGCTTCGAGCAGAACTCGTCGATCGCCGCCTTGATCTGCTCGAAGCCGAGGCGGGCGCCGGGACCTTGGTTGACCGCTACGTAGCAATAGCTGCAGGCCAAGTTGCAGCTATCGGACAGGTAGACGGCCAGATGATCGAGTTTCCCCATACGCCCATACGCGGGCCCTTAGCAGCGCGGATTACACCAGCCGCCGCGGCAGTGGGAGCCGTGCGAGCCGTGGGACCCGTGCGAGCCGTGGGACCCGTGCGAGCCGTGGGACCCGTGCGAGCCGTGGGACCCGTGCGAGCCGTGCGAGCCGTGGGACCCGTGGGACCCGTGCGAGCCGTGCGAGCCGTGGGACCCGTGCGAGCCGTGCGAGCCGTGAGACCCGTGGGACCCGTGCGAGCCGTGCGAGCCGTGAGACCCGTGGGACCCGTGGGACCCGTGCGACCCGTGCGAGCCGTGGCTCGTATGGGAGCCCGTGCCGCCGGAGTTGTGCAGGTAGTTCGAGTGCGCGGCCGGAGCGGGCGTCGCCTTGAGCAGGGCCGCGCCGATGATGCCGAGCGCCGCCGCCGTCTTGATGACGTTCTCCTTCGTGATCTTGCCTTCCTCGGAGCTCAGGAACACCGAGGCGTCCTTCTTGATCTGAGGCAACAGCTGGGGCTTCTTCGACTTCTTCCCCTTCTTCGGAGTCTTCTTGGCCATGCTCTATCCCTCCGCGGCGCTACCGCGATTTATACTCGAGCCAGGACTCAAGGACCTTCCTGGCCTCCGGATCCTGCAGCTTCGTGAAAACGACGTCGAAAAGCCCCATCATCTTCTCGCACCAGCCGTTGTCCGGCATGCGGCCGAAGACGCCGCCCTGCGTGCCCTGGTTGTACACCGGCAGGACGCTGCAGAAAGGGTTGTACGCGCAGTGGAAGCACATCGGCTGGGCGTTCGAGCTCGAGGCGAGCAGGCTCGCGCGCACCGTCGGGTGGTCCAGGAAGTCGGAGAACGCCGAGGTCGCGGCGTGGCCGATCTTGAAGAACTCGTCGCCCTCGTTGGCGAGCAGGCGGCCCTCCTCGCAGGTGTAGACCGAGCCGTCGTGGTCGTAGGCCAGGCGCGCCACGCCGTCGGCGTTGGGAAAGCGCCAGTGGCCGCCCTCGAGGATGCGGATGATGAAGATGAGCGCCATCTTCTCGTACGCCTTCACGCCCTTCTTGTTGAGCGCGATGATGTAGTCGAGCGCGTCCGAGTAGAACTCGACGAACTCCGCCGAGGAGTAGCCGATCGTGCCCCAGCTCTTCTTGGCGAAGCCGATCGGGTCGAGCGGGCCGAACTGGATGCGCTCCAGGCCCAGCGCGACCAGCTGATCGACGATCTCCGGCGCGCGGCCGAGCGAGTGCCGGGTGATCGTGCAGATGGCGTTCGGCGTGTCCGTCTTCGCGCCGGCCGCCTTGCGCGCGAGGACCTTCTGGAGGCCGACCAGCACGCTCTCGTGGCTGTTGCCGCCGAGATAGATCCGGTTCTTGTCGTGCAGGTCCTTCGGGCCGTCGAGCGAGGTGCAGAAGGAGACGCCGTTGGCGACGAGGAAATCGATCTTCGCGTCGTCGAGCAGGCTGAAGTTGGAGATGAGCCCGAAGTGCAGGGCGCGCTTGTGATGCTTGTTCTTCTCGCGCGCGTACTGCACGATGAACTTGACGACCGGCCAGTTGAGCAGCGGCTCGCCGCCCTGGAACTCGATCATCAGGTTCGGGTTGGGGCTCTGGAAGATCAGGTCGACGACCGCCTTCGCGGTCGCGACGCTCATGTCCTTGTCGGTCCGCTCCTGGCCGACGACGCTCGCGTGGCAGTACAGGCACTTGAAGTTGCAGCGCAGCGTGACGACGACGGTGTGGACGTTGGGGCCCTTCCAGTCGAGCAGGTTGCGGGCCACGGTGCGGTCCGCCAGATGGCCGAACTCGTGCTGGTCGCGGATGAAGTCCTTCTTGACGAGCTCCGGCGTCTCGTGACGGCCGGCGAGGTACGACGCGTAGTCGGCGGGCGAGAGGAGCGCGTGCTCGCCGACGTCGTTGGTGATCAGGACGGAGGAGCCGACCGTCCGGGCGTTGTGGGCCGCGACCTTCGACGGCGAGGCCTCGAGGACGCCGGCGGGCTCCGTCAGCCTAGACACCCGCGTCCTCCTTCACCGGCGGCAGGACCGTGCCCTGGTCCGGGATCTTCCTCGGCATCGTGCGGGCGACCTCGGCCTCCGCGTTCCTGACCAGGTCCGCGACGAGCTTCTTGAACTCGGGCGTCCCCTCCGCGGCGGGCGCGGCGGCGGGCGTCTCGCCGCCGCGCGCGGCCATCAAGGTCTGCGTCACGATCAGGCTCGAGATCTTCGAGTTGAAGCGGCCGACGAGGAAGCGGTACTCCTGGTTCAGAAGCTCGTTGCCGAACTCCCCGGCCAGCGCGGCCAGCTGGGCCTGGTCGACGCCGCGGCGCTTGGCCTCGATCGTGACCGTGTAAGCGGACTTCGATTCCTCGAGATAGACGTTGATCTTGTTCGAGAGGACCTGCGCCGCGATGAGCAGCGCGTCCTTGGAGTAGATCTTCTTCGACAGCGTCCTCTTCATCGCACGACCTCCGGTTCGCCGGCGGGGACGTTCCCGCTCTCCTGCCAGCGGCACTGGTCCCGCTCGAGCCACTTGTCCATCACCTTGCGCGCGCGCGGGTCGCGCAGCTTGCGGAAGATCACGTCGAAGACGCCCATGTGGGAGACGCACCAGCCGCTCGTGGGCATCTGGCCGAAGACGCTCTTCTGCGTCTCGTAATGAAAGACGGGCTCGACGCCGCAGTACGGCTTGTACGCGCATTGCTGGCACATCGGCTGGTTGTCGAGCGTGGACGCGGTCACGCAGGCGCGCGTCGTCGGGTGGTCGATGACGGAGAGCCAGTCGTTCTTGGCCACGTCGCCGACGTTGAAGATCGGGTCGCCCTGGTGGTCCACCATGCGCCCCTCGTCGCTGACGAAGATCTGCCCGTTGTAGTTGTACGCGAGGCAGCCGAGCACCGCGCCCGCGGGCGAGCGCAGGTCCATGAAGCCGGGGTCCTCGCCCTTGACGATCTTGCTGAGCAGGATCAGGGCCATGCGCTCCATGATGTCGGATTTGCCGGAGACGTTGAGGTCGATGATGTAGTCGAGCGTATCCTCGTAGAAGCGGACGAACTCATCGGCCTCGTAGCCGACGTCCTTCCACACGCGCTTCGCGTAGCCGATCGGCGACAGCGGCCGCAGGAATATCTGCTCGAGGCCGAGCTTCACGTACAGGTCGACGATCTGCGGGCCGTAGTCGAACGAGAACCGCGTCGTCGTCATCAGCGCGCCCGGGAGGTAGTACTTCTTCTTCGGGTCGGCGCTGCAGCGCTCCTGGATCTTCTCGAGCCAATGCACGACCTTCGGCTGGGCCTCGCCGCCGCCGAGGAACGGGCGATTCTTATTATGCAGCTCCGCCGGTCCATCGAGGGAGGTGCAGATCGAGACGTGATGGTCGAAGAGGAAGTCGAGCTTGTCCTCGGTCATCAAAGTGAAGTTGCAGACCAGCGCCATCAGCAGCTTGCGGTCGCCGGCCTTCGCCTTCGCCTGCGCGTACTCCGTGATGAACTTCACGACCGGCCAGTTCAGCAGCGGCTCGCCGCCCTGGAACTCGATGCAGACCGTCGGGTTCGGCGTCGAGAAGATGAAGTCGACGGTCTTCTTGGCCGTCGCGATGTCCATGTCGGTGTCGGTGCGCGACGGGTCGACGACGCTCGAGTGGCAGTACTGGCATTTCTGGTTGCAGCGCAGCGTCACGACGATCATGTGCAGGCTCGGCCCGGGGAACCACTGGAACGAGCTCTTCTTGACCACGTTCGCGGCCAGCTGCCGGAAATCGAGGCGGGCCTTCAGGAAGCCGCGGCTCTCGAGCTCGGGGTAGAGAGGATCGGCGGGCTCGACCTCGCCGGCCATGAAGCGGTGAAAATCCTCCGTCGACACCATCAGGAACTGGCCCCAGTCGTTCGTCAGCAGATGCCAGCCGCCCATGTCGCGGAAGTTGAACGCGGAAAGGTTCCCCGTCTCGACGGCGGCGCCCTTCGCCAGCGCGGTGAGGCGGCTCATCAGGCCTTGTTCCCCTGCTCCTGCTTTTCTTCCCACGAGGCCTTGATGCCCTTCGGGTCCAAGACGGACTTCTTCTCGTTCATCGTCTTGATCTCGGACTCGACCTCCGCGATCAGCTTCTCGATCTCGGCGCGCTGATCGTCGGTCAGCTCCTCGGCGGCGGGCTCCGGCGCCGCCTGCGCGGCGGACGGCGGCGGCACGGTCCCGTTGGCGATGAGCACGGCCTGCTCCGCGACGAACTCGCGGATGGGAAGATTGTTCTTGGAGATGGCCCAGCGGACCTTCTGCGAGGCGAGGTCGGACAGGAATTCGTCGGCGAGCGCCTTGGGCTTGACCGCCTTCGGATCCTTCGCGCGAAGGGTCACGACGACCTTCGCGGCGCGATCGCCCGACAGCGCGACGTAGGCCTTGTCCATCATCAGATAGGCGGCGCCGAAGACGGGCTCGAGACCGTCGGTCTTCACGTCGAGGGATATCTCGACTTCGGCGGCGGAGATCTTGGGAGCGGCGGCGGAGGGCTTCTTCTTCGGCGAAATCTTGGAGGCTTTTACGGCGGTTTTCTTCTTTGATTTCATTCCAAATCCTGAACTATTAGGGAAGGCTGCGGCCTTCGCGAAAGTGTAGCAGGATAGTCACACCATGTCAACACTCCATTTATTCAACAGATTCAAGCATTTTTCGTCATTCAGGCTTTCCAAAATACGGTCCATTATTCCCATCTGGACCGAGCACGCGGCGCTCGACGGCGTCTGCCCCCAGAGGCTGCCTTGTTGTTTTTTATTGATCGAGGGCGGCACCGCGCAGAACGGCCGGTACGCGCACTGCGAGCACAGAGGCTGATCGTCGGGGTGGCTCGCGGCGATCACCGCGCCGGTCGCGGGAAGGCCGGGGAGGTCGCGGTAGCGCAAGGTCGCGATCGAGCCGAGCGCGAGCTCCGCGTCGCCGGCCGCCTCCTCCGAGGCGTACACCGTCCCCGCCCCGTCGTACGCGAGCTGCTCGAGGACGTCCATGCCGGGCAGGTCCCACAGCCGTCCGCCGAGAAGGCCGAGGACCCACTCGTCGCGCAGGTTGACGCCCTCCCCATGCTCGACCAGCCAGGAGAGGAAGCCGGAGTGGAACTCCGCGAAGGCCGCCGCGCCTTCCTCGTCGAGGGACGCGGGGATCAGGCGCGCCGATTCGAAGCCCCACTTCTCGAACCACCGCGCCCACGCCGCCGGCTCCGCGGCGCCGGAGCCGAGGCGCGCGAGCGCGCGCTGCGCGCGGAAGGCCGGAGCCTTGCCCATGTCGGGCTTCCCGTCGAGCTCGAGGACGGCGCGGCGCGTCACGCCGTGCGAGCGGAGGAAATCCGCGCGATCCGGCGACATCGTCCGCGCCCGCGCGATCAGGAACACCGGGCGCCGCGACCACTCGCCCTTGCGCCGGGCGTACTGCACGATGAACCAGACCACGGGCCAGACCGCGTCCGCGTCGTCGAAGACGAGCTCGAGCGTGAGCTGCGGCCCCGGGCAGGAGAAGACGAAGTCCACCGTCGCGCGCGCCGCGTCGAGATCCATCGCGCCGGCGGCGCCGTCGAGCAGAAGGACATGCAAGCCCGGGCCCTTCCACGAAAGCAGGCCCCGCTCGAACTGGCGGCGGGCGGCGGCGTCGAAGTCGAAGGCCCCGGCCAGGAAGCCGCGCGGCTGCAGGACCGGCCACAGCGGGTCCGACGGCCCGATCCCGGCGACGAAGCGGTCGTACTCCGGACGCGTCAGCAGCGCCCATCGCCCGTGCTCGTCGGCGATCAGCACCTTCTCGCCCAGGAGGCGATACTGGTGAGGCGCGGCCGCGCCGGCCCGCGCCTTCGGCGGCTTTTCGAACGAGGTGAGCCTGCTCACTTCATGCTCCGGGCCTGAGCCAGCAGCTCCGCGAGGTCCCGCGCGCGGTCGGCCTTCACCTGAGGCTCGAGCTCCTCGAGCGGGTCGGCGGGAACAGCCGGGAAGCCCTTGGCGAACAGCGGGGCGAGCACGGCCTGGGTCAGGGGCGCGTTCGCGCGCACGACCCGCTGGCGGTACTCGTGGTTCAGGGCCTCGTTGAGGAACTCCCCCCCGAGCGCGAGCAGCCGTTCCGGAGGGAGCTTCGCGGCCGGCTTGATCTCGACGGAGAACGCCGACTTCGTCTCGGCGACGAACACCTGGGCGCGCGTGCCCAGCGTCAGCGCTCCGGCCGCGAGCGCCTCGGCGCCGTACAGCGGCTTGCCGAGCGTGAGGACGACGGCGCCCCTTGAGATCCTCATCGGTCCTTCCGGGATTCTTCCCACGGCACCGTGATGCCCAGCGGATCCCGCGGGCCCGTGTCGGCGTCGGCCTCGGCCAGCAGGGCCGCGATCTCGGCCTTCTGCTCCGGCGTCAGCGAGGCCGGCGGCGCCTCGGCGCGGCCGCCCGCCGCCTCGGCCAGCAGCAGGGCGCGGCGCAGGGTCTCCGCGCGCAGGCCGAGGCCGTCCCGCGTCAACGACCAGCGCAGGACCTGGTTCGCGTACTCGCGGCGGAACGCCGCCGCCAGGGCCGCGGGCTTGGCCTTCTTCTTGGGCCAGAGCTCGACCGCCCCGCCCTTTCCCTTGCGGCTCACGAGGACGTACGCGTCCTCCGTCATGACGTAGGCCGCCCCCAGCAGGGCCTCCTCGTCGACGGACGGCAGGCGCACGAGGGCCTTCACGCCGCGTCCACCGGGTGGAAGGGATCGCCGGTCAGGGTCACCGCGCGCGGCTCGACGATGGGGGCGATGTCGGGCGCGCCCATGTGCTTGATGTAGCTGCGATGGACGCCGACGCACTGGGCCTTGTACGCGCACTTCGTCCGGCAGCCCTCCTGGTACGTCACCTTGAACCCCGCGAGCGTGTTCCAGACGAAGGGCCACAGCCGGGTCGGCACCGTGCACAGCGAGAAGTGGTAGAGGCGGGCGTCCTTGAAGCGCTTGAGCTTCTCGTAGTTGCGGTCGAGATGAGCGGAGCACTCGGACTGCGTGAACTTCAGCTGGCCCTTGTACTGCTCCGCGAAGCCCTCGATCTCCTCGAACAGGAAGACGACGCGGTCGACCCATGGGAACTCGGCGAGCAGGAAGTCCAGCAAGCCGTCGAGGTAGCGCGCCTGCACCTTCGTCATGATGATCCGGATCTCGACGAGCTGTCCGGGCTTGCGGTGCCGCTGAAGGTGACGCAGGCCGAGCGTCGTCTGAGCGAAGCTCCCGGGGGTGCGAGAGGTGCTCTCGTGCGTCGCCGCCGTCGGGCCGAACATCGGCACCGCGATCTCGAACGGGTGCTGGCCGATGCCGCAGGTCCGCCGCGCGAAATCCTCGTAGGCGAACATGCGCCCGTTGCTGAGCAGGCGGATCAGGTTCCGCGGGAACTCGGTGCGGATGTGGGCGAGCAGCTTCAGGAAATCGGGGTGGTTCGTCGGCTCGCCGCCGGTCAGGTTGAAGTAGTCGCGCTCCTCGTCGAACTTGACGAAGGTGCGCAGGCCGGACTTGTAGTCGGCCAGCTTCTTCTTGAGCTCGTTGAGGGAATACTTGTCCGTCGTGTGCCGGAAGCCCTCGACCGGGTTCGAGCAGAACACGCACGCGATATTGCATTGAGGCCAGATCGGGAAGTCAGGCATGGACCAGGGGCTTGAGCTCGTCGTCTCCGACGCGCTTGAGGTACTCGTTCCAGACGCCCTCGCAGCGGTCGAACAGCGAGCAGCCGGCGCATTTCGCGGGCTTGCTGCGGCCGGCGACCGCGCGGCCCGCCCCGACGTCGTCGTTCTTGAAGTCCGGGGCCCAGTGGCGCGTGCGGAAGGTCGCGACCTCGCGGATCTCCGAGATCTGGTCGAGGTGGTCCGGGAAGTGGCACAGCGGGACGTAGCGGGCGACGAAGTCCTTGGTCCCCCCGGCGCGGCCGATGTCGAGCGCTTCTCTCATAAACGGAGCTGCGTCGGAGATACGGGGCACCAGGCCGTTGAAGTTGGTGTAGGCGCCGCCGTAGGTCGGGTCGACGAAGATATACTCGACGTGGTGTATCTTGAGCTTCAAAAAAAGCCGGGCTATGTCCGGCAGGTGCCTCATGTTCTGCTTGATGACCGTGCAGTTCCCGAAGATGCGCTCCAGGCCCTCCTTCCGGACGTTCTCGATGCCCTTCAGGAGGTCGTCGAACGAGCCCTCGGCGTACGTCAGCTCGTCGTGCAGCTTGGCGTCGTGGCCGTGGACGGAGAAAACGAGGTCGGTCACTCCCGCCGCGACGGTCTCCTTCGCGAACTCGGGATACGCGAGCATGCGGCCGTTGGTCACGACGACGATGTCCTTGAAGCCGAGCTTCTTGGCGGTCTTGACCAGCGGGATGAAGTCCCGGCGGATGGTCGTCTCGCCGCCGATCATCTCGAGGTACTCGACGCCCTGGGCTTTGGCCTGGACCATCTCCTCCACGATCTGGCGCGTGGACTTGTCCGGCAGGTCGCGCTTGTTGAGGTCGATGCAGAAGTGGCAGTGGCTGTTGCAGGAGAAGCCCGTGAAGAGCACCAGCTTCTGCGTGCGCCCGCCCTGCGGCGGCGTCCAGTCGCTCATGAGCGGAGCTCCCCTTTCAGCGACCACAGGTACTTGCCCTTCACGAACTCGCGCGCGACGACGCCCATCTTGATCAAGGTCTCCGCGGCGTGGATGACCGCGTTCTCGTCCTTGCAGTCCTTGCACAGCGGGAGGGACTCGGCCACGGCGAGGAACTGCTTGGTCGTGACGTTGTTCTTGATCTTGAGGACCTCGAGCACGCACTGCTCGTTGTCGGTCAGGACGCCGCCGCGGCCCTCGTGCTTCTCCATGCGCGGCGCGCGGGCGTCGTAGCGCTCGGGGACCTCGAGGATCGGCTTGATCTCGTCGGTGCCGAAGTAGCGCGCGTAGCTCGCGTCCCAGCCGATGCAGCGGTCGTTGTAGACGCACTTCTTGCACTCGTCGGTCTTCATCGTGTGCGCCTGCGCCGTCTGGTCGAG
This sequence comes from Elusimicrobiota bacterium, assembly GCA_016182905.1. Lineage (NCBI taxonomy): Bacteria > Pseudomonadati > Elusimicrobiota > Elusimicrobiota bacterium. The sequence continues at coordinate 108,860 of JACPFR010000010.1, read as the reverse complement.
GTCGCGCTTCTCGCCCAGAGGATTGACGACCATCGTGTTGAAGGCGGACCAGCCCAGCATCTGCTGCTCGTAGCCGGGCAGGACGCAGGGCGTGAAATGGAGGAGGAGAGGAGGCTTCGGGTAGTTGATCTTGGTGAAGACCTCGTAGGCCTTCTTGATGTACGGCGCGATCTCCGTCATCGTCACGCCGATCTTGGCGCCGACCTTCGCGTTGAGCTTCATGTTGCCCTCGTACAGGGGCGCGATGATCACGAAGTTCGACAGCTGGAGCTTGAGCAGGAACAGCTCGTAGAACTCGACCAGATGTCTATAGTTCAGCTCGTTCAAGACGATGTTGACGCCGATGCCGACGTTCAGTTTTTTGAGGTTCTCGATCGAGCGGAGATTCTTCTCGAAGGCGCCGGGAACGGCCACCAATCTGTCATGGAGCTCGGCCGTGTGGCCGTGCAGCGAGTACTTCACGAAGGTCAGTCCAGCGTCCCTGAGCGTCTTCGCGTACTCGTAATCCGCGATGCGGATCCCGTTCGTCTGGATGCGCACGTAGCCGTAGCCTATCTTCTTGGCCAGCGCGATGAGCTTGGGGAGTTCCGGCCGGATGGTCGGTTCACCGCCGGTGAAGCCCAGGCGGCGATAGCCGTTCTTGTAAGCCATGTACATGAACTCCACGGCCTTCTCAAAGGGCAGGTCGTTGGGCTCCTTGCGCCACTCGAAGTCCTGGGAGCAGAACAGGCATTTCGCCGAGCAGTTGTAGTTGAGCAGGATGTCGAAGCACTTCGTGCCGTCGAAGCTCTCGCGGTCGATCCGCTCGAGCTTCGGCAGCTCCGTCATGATCCGGGGAGCGTCAGCCACCGCAGGCCTCCCGGATGTACGCGCGCGCCGCGTCGATGAAGAGGTCGACCTCGGCGGCGGTGTTGTACGCGCCGAGAGAGGCGCGCGCCGTCGCGTCGACGCCGAGCCGCCTGTGCTGCAGGTGCGCGCAGTGCTCCCCGACGCGGATCGCGATGAAGCGCCCGGGCAGCTCGTGGTTCAGGAAAAGGTTGAAGTCCACCGGGGAGAAGTCGTCGTGCGCGGCCGCGAAGGTCACCAGGCTGCCCTTCTCCAGGTCCTCGACCCGCCCGAGCACGCGGACCGCGTCGAGCTTCGCCAGCCCCTCGGCCAGGCGCCGGACGAGGCCGCCGACGTGGGCGCGCAGCCCCGCGGCGGGCAGGGATCCGCGGACCTCGAGCGCCTCGTGCAGGCCGATCGCCCCCCCGAAGTTCTGCACCCCGGCCTCGAAGCGCCCGGGCGCGTCGAGATAGACGGGCACGGGCGCGCTCACCAGGTCCCAGGAGACCGACTTCACGGTCCCTCCGCCGAGCTTCCAGGTCCTGAGGCGGTTGAGCTCGGTCTCGTGGCCCCACAGGACGCCGACGCCGAAGGGCCCGCCGAGCTTGTGCGCGGAGAACGCGACGAAGTCCGCGCCGAGCGTGGACACGTCCTCGCGATGGGTGCCCAGGTACTGAGCGTCGTCGACGAAGACCTTGACGCCCTTGCGGCGCGCCAGCTTCGCGGCCTCCGCGACGGGGACGACGCCCCCCATCACGTTGGACGCGTGCGTGATCGCCAGCAGCGCGGTCCGCTCGTCGAGCATCGACGCCAGGCGGTCGAGGTCGAGCCGCCCCTCGTCCGTGGGGCAGATCGAGAGCTCCAAGCGGCCCGCTCGAGCTGCTTCCATGAACGGGAGCGCGACGGCGTTATGCTCGAGGTCGGTGATGACGACCTTGCGGCGCTCGGCGTCGAACGGGAAGGCGCCGCAGACGATGTTCGCCGCCTCGGTCGTGCCGGAGGTGAAGACGATCTCGTTGGGGGTCTCGGCGTTCAGGAACGAAGCGGCGGAACGCCGCGCCTCTTGAAACCAGTCCTCGACCTGCTGGCTCAGCAGATGCGTCGAGCGCTTCCCGCCGCAGCCGCCCCAGTTCGCGTAGAAGTCCGCGAGGCGCGCGGCGACGCGGGCGGGCTTGAGCGCGGTGCACGCGCTGTCGAGGTAGACGAGACGCTTGCCGCCGATCTCCCGGCCGAGGGCCGGGTAGAGGGCGCGGACGGCCTCGACGTCGAAGGCGGCCGCGGCCGCGGAGGCGGGAGTCAGGGGAGGACCGCCTTGACCAGCGGCATGGGCTTGAGCTCGCCGTAGATCTCGAGATAGTCGCGGCGCGGGCCCGGGCAGGCCTCGCGCATCACGCAGCCGTCGCAGTCGGCGATCTGCTGCTTCTCCGCGAGGTGGACGCCGGGCTTGTGCTCGCGCATCTTCCGGTAATCGGCGTGGTGCTCCCGGTGGTCGATGACGAAGCACACCGGGATGTGGTCCACGTCGAAATCGACGCCCTTCTCGCCGCAGGCCTTGAAGGCGGCGTTGAGGAACGGGGCGGCCTCCTCGAAGCGGGGCATGACGAGCTCGTTGCCCTTGGCCCGGCCCATGCCCTTGCAGTAGCTGAACTGGATCCACTCGAAGCCCGGCATCTCCTTCGCCGCGAAGCGCACGAAATCCTCGCAATGGCGGTAGTTCAGCGCGTGCACGATGTAGTTCAGCCGGACCCTGGAGCCCTGCGCGATGAGCTGCTTGACTCCCGCGACGCGCAGATCGAAGGCGCCCGGAGTCTCCGTCACCTGCACGTCGAGCGCGGCGTCGTGGGCGGAGAAGTTGATGTTGAAGAAGTTCACCAGGCCCCGGATCAGCTTGAGGCGCTTGGGGTCGTAGCGCGTCAGAAGGACCCCGTTCGTCTGGAACTCGATGATCTTCCCCTTCTTGCGGCAATGGAGCAGGATCTCGAGAAGCTCGGCCGGGTCCTTGAGCATCGGGTCCCCGCCGGAGATCTGGACGTGGCCGGTCCTGTCCCGGTCTATCTCATCGAGGAGCGACTTGAGGGCGAAGGTCCCGGCGCGGCCCTCGGAGGAGCAAAAAACGCACTTGATGTTGCAGACACCGTTGACCGGGAGATGCAGTGCCATTGGGGGGAAAACTATACCACATTCTATTTAACGGCCCGGATGTCCCGCGACGGCTAGAGGCTGGGGCAGCCGCTCGTCGGGCAGGCGCAGCAAAGCATCGTTCCCCCGGGGTCGGTGGTGCCGGCGGACGTCTGCCACTTGGTCACCACGCCGCTGGTGAACGTGGCGTACCGGCCGGCCGGGCAGTTCTGGACGCCCAGGCCGTAGGTCGTCATCGTGCAGCTGCCGTAACCCGCCTGGCCGGCGCGGGTGACGAGGTTCCCCCCCGCGAAAAAATTAGGCGAGACGTTGGTTCCGTACCCGTTGCCCGCGGACTCCAGGTTGAGGTCGCCGTTCGTGTAGCGCAGCTGATGCGCGATGACCCCGTGATGGTGCAGGAAGAGCGTCGCGTTGCCGTTGACCGAGGTCGGGCCGGGGCCGCCGACCTCCATCGAGTAGCTGTTCACGCCGCCGGCGCCGGTGCCGTAATATCCCGCGGCGTAGACCTTATCCGTGAAGACGCCGCGGCCGATGACGGTGAGCTTCTCGTTGGGGGCGGTCGTTCCGATGCCGACCATGCCGCCGTCGCGGGCCAAGGTCGTGTCCCCCGTCGTGATCATTTTCGTGTACACGCCGGAAGGCGCCGGGTAGTAGGTGGACAAGGTGACGCTCTCCGAGTCCAACTCCGGGACCGCGCAGAGCATCATCGCGAAGGCGCCCATGGCGACGATCACGCGCCGGCTGAAGGTCAAATCGAACTTAACCCTGATTTCGGTCATAATACCCCCGACAGTCGAAGTGTAGCCCCGGAGAGGGCCTGAGTCAAGGCCTATCCCGGGAACGGGGCGTCGATGCCCAAGGCGGGCAAGGCGGCTCTCAATAACGCGGCTTTGGAGCCCGGGGACAGCGCCCCCGGACGCAGGCCGTCCCAGACGCAGGACAGCGCCTCTGGGAAGTCGAGGTCCCGGCTCAGGGCCTCGCGGAAGCGGTGCAGATAGCCGGTGACGCCCCGCGAACTGGGCTCCAGCGTCACGCCGGACAAAGCCCGGGCCGAGGACTTGAGCGCGAGCAGTTCCCCCCGGGCCGCCGCCAGCCCCTCGCGGGTGACGCTCAGGGGCTTGCGCGGGTGGGTCTTCAAGCACAGGTAATGAAGCTCCTCGGAGTAGGCGAAGTCCCCGCCCGTCGAGGGGCCGAGGAGAACGGTCAGGTCGGGCTTCCCCCCGCCTTGCGCCGGTTCGTAGCCGAGGAAGGTCAAGGCGCCCCGGGCGGCGGCGCTCACGGCGCGAGCCCGCGCGCCCGCCCCCTCCACGTGGAGGACGACTGTCGGGGGCGAGGCGGGCGCCCACGCCGCCAAGGTCCCGTCCGCGGCGAGCAGCCTCAGGCTCATGGGCTTATGTTACAATAAAATTCATGCCGCCCCGGCGCTACCCCGACACCGGCGTCTTCTACCGAGCTCTCGACCGGGAGTTCCCCCTGATCGTGCGCGGCGAGGGGTGCTGGCTGGTCGACGACGCGGGAAAGCGCTACCTGGACGCCTGCGGCGGCGCCTACGTCGCCAATCTGGGCCATGGCGTCTCCGAGGTCGCCGACGCGGTCGCCGAGCAGATCCGCAAGGTCGCCTACGTCAACGGCACGGCCTTCACCAACGAGCCCGCCGAGCTCCTCGCCGCCGAGCTGCGCTCGCTCAGCCCGAAAGGGCTCGATTTCGCCTACTTCCTCTCCTCCGGCTCCGAGGCCGTCGAGGCCGCCTTGAAGCTCGCCCGCCAGCACTGGGTCGAGTCCGGCAAGCCGGACAAGCACAAGATCATCGCGCGCAGCCCCGGCTACCACGGCAACACCTTGCTCGCGCTCTCCGCGTCCGCGCGCGGCGCGTACAAGAAGATGTACGCGCCGTGGCTCGTGCCGGTGACCATGATCCCCGCGCCGTATCCCTACCGCTGCGAGCCCGGCTCGCCCGCGATGACGGCCGAGGCCCTCGAGGCGGCCATCCTCAAAGAGGGCGCCGGCACCGTCGCCGCCTTCATCGCCGAGCCGGTCGGCGGCTCCTCCACGGGCGGCTCGGTGCCGCCGAAGGACTACTTCAAGCGGGTCCGGGAGATCTGCGACAAGCATGACGTTTTGTTCGTCGCGGACGAGGTCCTGTCCGGCGCGGGCCGCACCGGCAAATGGGCCGCCATCGAGCACTTCGGCGTTCTTCCCGACATCATGACCATGGGCAAGGGGCTCTCCGGCGGTTATGTTCCGTTGTCCGCCGTTTTGGCTTCGCGCAAGGTCATCGATCCGATCGCCAAGGGCTCCGGCGCCTTCAAGCACGCCCAGACCTTCTCCCACTCCCCCGCCATCTGCGCCGCCGGCCTCGCCGCCGTGCGCCACATCAAGAAGCACAAGCTCGTCGAGCGCTGCGCGAAGATGGGCGCCGTGCTCCAGGACAAGATCGCCGCCCTGCGCGAGCTCCCGGCCGTCGGCGACACCCGCGGCCTCGGCCTGCTCGCCGGCATCGAGTTCGTCGCCGACAAGAAGACGAAGGCGCCGTTCCCCCGCTCGCTCAAGTTCGCGGAGGCCTTCGTCGCCGCCGCCCAGGACGCCGGCCTCATCGTCTGGCCCAACACCGGCCATGCCGACGGCGAGAACGGCGACCTCGTCATGCTCGCCCCCTCTTTCATCGTGACCGAAGCGGAGCTCGACGAGATCGTCGCCCGCTTCAAGACCGCGCTCGACCGCACACAGGAGAAGCTCAATGTCCACCGCTAGCGCCGCGCCGTTCAAGATCACCTACTCGTCCGCCAACGCGGACCTGACGCAGTTCCACAAGGATTTCGACGCGGCGCTCAAGCTCGTCCGCTCCAAGGCCGGCAAGCAGCACCCCCTCTGGATCGACTACAAGGCCGTCGGCTCCGACTCGGAGCCCCTCCCCGACTACTCGCCCATCGACGGCTCCCTGCTCAACCAGTTCGCCGCCGCGACGCCGGAGCACGTGGACCAGGCCTGCCGCTCGGCGAAGAAGGCGCAGAAGGCGTGGGGAGCGCTCGGCTGGCAGAAGCGCGTGGAGATCATGCGCCGGGCCGCCGCGCTCATCCGCGAGCGCAAGTATGAGATCGGCGCGGTGATGAGCCTCGAGGTCGGCAAGAGCCGCATGGAGGCCATGGGCGACGCCGAGGAGTCGGCCGACCTCATCGAGTACTACGCCAAGAACATCGAGGACAACAACGGCTACGTCGTGCCGCTGGGCAAGCTCTCCCCCAACGAGAACACGCGCTCGGTCCTGCGCCCGTTCGGCGTGTTCGTCTGCATCGCGCCCTTCAACTTCCCGATGGCGCTGTCGACGGGCATGTCCGCCGCGGCCTTGCTCGCCGGCAACACGGTGGTGTACAAGCCCGCGCAGGACACGCCTTGGACCGGCCTGATGCTCTACGAAGTCTACCGCGACGCGGGCGTCCCCGTCGGAGCCTTCCACTTCATCACCGGCAAGGGCTCCGTCATCGGCGACACCTTCTGGAAGCACCCGTGCGTGGACGGCATCGTCTTCACCGGCTCCAAGGAAGTAGGCATGAAGATGGTCAAGGAGTTCTCCACCCTCTACCCGAAGCCGGCCCTGATGGAGCTCGGAGGCAAGAACCCGACCTACGTCTCCGAGACCGCGGACCTCGACATGGCCGCGGAAGGCGTGATGAAGTCCGCCTTCGGCCTGCAGGGCCAGAAGTGCTCGGCCTGCTCGCGCGTGTACGCTCACGAGAAGGTCTACGACGCGTTCGTCGCGAAGCTCGTCGAGAAGACGCAGGCCCTCAAGTGCGGCGACCCGACCGAGAAGGATGTCTTCTTCGGGCCCGTGGTGAACTCCCGCGCGGTCAAGACGTTCGAGGACGCGATCGTCTCCGCCAAGAAGGGCGGCCGGATCCTCGCCGGCGGCGAGCGCCTGAAGGGCGGCGTCTTCGACAAGGGCCAGTTCGTCGCCCCGACCATCGTCGAGCTCCCGCTCGACCACGAGATCTTCATGCGCGAGCTGTTCGTCCCGATCCTCGCCGTGGGCAAGGTCAAGGACATCGACCAGGCCATCGCCGAGGGCAACCGGGCCGAGTACGGCCTGACCGCGGGCATCTTCACGGGCAAGAAGGAGGAGATCCAGAAGTTCTTCGACGAGATCGAATCCGGCGTCTGCTACGCCAACCGCCGCACGGGCGCGACCACCGGGGCGTGGCCCGGCGTGCAGTCCTTCTGCGGCTGGAAGGGCTCCGGGTCGACCGGCAAGGGCGGCTGCGGACCGTACTACGTCACGCAGTTCATGCGCGAGCAGAGCCGCACCATCATGGAGTAAGACTATGGCCACGAAACTCGCGCCGGTGAAGCCCGATTATCCCCGCATCCTCGTCGCCCCTCCCGGGCCGAAGGCGAAGCTCGTCATCGCCAAGGACAAGGAGTTCTCCTCGCCCTCGTATATAAAGGAGTACCCGCTGGCGATCGCCGGCGGCAAGGGCGCGATGGTCGAGGACGTCGACGGCAACCGCTACATCGACTGGATGGCGGGCATCGCCGTCTCGTCGACGGGCTACCAGCACCCGGTGGTGACCAAAGCCGTGCAGGACGCGGCCGGGAAGTTCCTCCACATCTGCGGGACCGACTTCTATTACCAGGGCTTCAGCGACCTGTGCGAGGCGCTGGCCAAGTCCGCCCCCGGCGGCGGCAAGTGGCGGACCTTCCTGTCGAACTCCGGCACCGAGGCCATCGAAGGCGCGGTCAAGCTCGCGCGCCAGCACACCAAGCGCGCGGCGATCGTCTCGTTCCACAGCTCCTTCCACGGGCGCTCGTACGCGGCGATGTCGCTGACGACCTCGAAGGTCAAGTACCGCAAGGGCTTCGGGCCCCTGCTGCCGGAGACCGCCTACCACCTCCCGTTCCACAACCCGTACCGCAACACGGTCGAGGAGTGCATCAGCGCCGCGAAGGACCTCTTCGCGACCAAGCTCGACCCGTCCGACGTCGCCGCGGTGATCATGGAGCCGCTGCAGGGCGAGGGCGGCTACGTGATGCCCTCGAAGGAGTTCCTCCAGTTCTGGCGCAAGTTCTGCACCGACAACGGCATCCTCCTCATTTTCGACGAGGTGCAGTGCGGCGCGGGACGCACCGGCAAGATGTGGGCCGCCGAGCACTACGGCTTAGCACCCGACGTATTCGTCACCGCCAAGGGCATCGGCTCCGGCATGCCGATCGGCGCGATCGTCGCCAAGGAAGCCGTGATGACCTGGCCGCGCGGCTCGCACGGCTCGACGTACGGCGGCAACCCCGTCGCCTGCGCCGCGGCGCTCGCCACCATCTCGCTCATCAAGGGCGAGCTCGCGGACAACGCGACGAAGATGGGAGAGCGGCTCATAGCGGGCATGAAGAAGCTCCAGGCCAAGCACGACTGCATCGGCGACGTCCGCGGCCTCGGCCTCTTCGTCGGCGTCGAGCTCGTCGAGGACCGGGAGACCAAGGAGCCCGCCGGCGAGCTCATGGGCGACCTCGAGCAGTTGGCTTTCACCAAAGGCCTGCTCCTGCTCGGCTGCGGCAAGTCCACCATACGAGTTGCTCCGCCGCTCGTTCTTACTTCATATGACGTCGACAAGGGCCTCGAGATCTTCGACGCGTGCCTCACGGAGCTGACGGCCTGAGGCGTACGTTTATCTCAAGATAAACACGGCGGCCGCGGAACGCGGCCTCCGAACATCGCCCGCGCCCGCTGAAGGTTGTGCGGGCGGCAAAGCAGCCGGATGTTCGCCGGGTCGTCCGACGCGCCGCCGAGCGACCAAGGCACGATGTGATCGTACTCGAGCTTCGTGAGGGCGGCGCAGCGGACCCCGTCCGGCGAGACGAACGCACAGCGCCCTCCGTCGCGGCGCCACACCGCGTCGCGAACCGCGCGGGCCACGCGGCGCACCCGGTTCTTCGAGCGCCGCGTCGCGCGCGCCTTGCGGCGAAAAGGATCTTCCTTCTCGAGAAGGGCCGGACGCGACCGGAAAACGTATCGGATCACCCCGGGGGCTTCTACGTGGATCGCATCTCGCTTCAGGATCGCCGCCTCGCGCGGGGGCATCGCCGGTCTCGGCGGCGGCGACGGATGCCCCTCCGGCGAGCCCTGGGCCGCAGGTTCCACCGCCCCTTGCTTTCCCGCAGCCCCTTCCTCAGCGGAGCAGCTAGGAGCCTCGGCGCAGCCCGTCGTCGCTCCGACGATGGCGGCGAACCCAAGCTCGGCTTGAGAGATCTCCGGCGCCGGCTCAGGGATTAGCCGAGCCTCCTTGTAAGCGAGCTCGGCGACGATGGTCTCGACCTCCCTCAACCGCGCGCCCCGAGGCGCGGGCGATCAGGTCCCGAGCGTTCTCCGTCGTCAAATGCGGCGCCAGGCGCGACACCGACGACAGGCTCAACTCGCCGCTGCGCAGCTTATCGTAGAGTTCCGGCACCTTCGCCGCGGCGCGGGCGGAGTAGATGCGGCGCATCGCGGAGCCCTCGGAGAGCTTCAGCCGCAGCACGCAGAAATCGAACGCGGTGCGGTAGCCCATGTCGAGATGGACGCCGCGGCTCTCCACCTCGGCCAGGTACTTCAGCAAGTGGCAAAGCTTCTCCCGCTCTCCGGCGGCGGCGGCGTCCAATGCCGAGACCAGTTCGGCGTCGGTGAGCGCTCCGATCTCCGCCGCCGTCGGCAGACCGGGATTATCTTGAGATAAAACAACGGCGAGGCTTCCCTTGTTCTCCATTCCTATCATACGATCGAGCCTCCCGAAAAGTTTCAGCCGCGGGCGTCCATGCCCGTGATTTTTCGTAGAATAGCGACGTGAAGAACAAAGTGCTGTCCATGAAGGACGCGGTCGCGTCCTTGGTCCACGATGGGGATACGGTCGTCATCGAGGGCTTCACCCACCTGATCTGCTTCGCCGCGGGCCACGAGATCATCCGCCAGAAGAAGAAGGACCTGACCCTCGCCCGCCTGACGCCGGATCTCATCTACGACCAGATGATCCAGGCCGGCGTCGCCCGCAAGCTGATCTTCTCCTGGGCGGGAAACCCCGGCGTCGGGTCCTTGCACGCCTTCCGCCGCGCCGTGGAGTCCAAGCCCCCGACGCTCGAGATCGAGGAGTACTCCCACTTCGGCATGGTCTCCCGCCTCTCGGCCGGGGCGGCGAACCTCCCGTTCTGGCCGCTGAAGAACTACGAGGGCACCGACATCCCCAAGGTCAACCCGCTGATCAAGTCGGTCGAGTGCCCCTACACCGGAGAGAAGCTCGCGACGGTCCCGGCGCTGCGCCCCGACGTCACCATCGTCCATGCCCAGCGCGCGGACGCGGGCGGCAACTCCCAGGTCTGGGGCCTGATGGGCGTGCAGAAAGAGGCCGCGTTCGCCTCCAAGCGCGTGATCGTCGTCGTCGAGGAGCTCGTCGACGAGTCCGTCATCCGCCAGGACCCGAACCGGACCTTGATCCCCGGCCTGCAGGTCGACGCCGTCGTCGTCGAGCCCTGGGGCGCGCACCCATCCTACGCGCAGGGCTACTACGACCGCGACAACGACTTCTACGTGGCCTGGGACAAGATCGCCCGAGAGGAATCGTCGTTCAAGAAATATCTCGACGAATTCGTCTATGGCGTCAAGGATCGTTCGGAATACATGGCGAAAAACGCCGGCCTCGCCGAGAAGCTCAAGGCCGAGCCCCAGGTCTGTGCGGGCGTCGACTACGGATATTAAGGCCGCGCTCCGCCACCTGAAGAAGGCGGATCCGGTCCTCGCGCGCCACATCGAGGCCGTCGGCGCCTACGGCCTCGTGCCCAAGGACCAGGACACCTTCGAGTCTTTGGTCCAGTCCATCGTCTACCAGCAGCTGAACGGGAAGGCGGCCGCCACCATCCACGGCCGCGTCCTCGCGCTGTTCGACGACGGCAAGTCGCTGACGCCGGAGGGCCTCCTGAAAACGCCTGAGGCGAAGCTGCGCGGCGCCGGCCTGTCCGGAAACAAGCTGCTCGCCATGCGCGACCTGGCCGAGAAGACGCTGTCGGGGATCGTGAAGCCGCGCAAGGAGCTCGAGGCCCTGCCCGACGCCGAGATCGTCGCCCGCCTCACCGAGGTGCGCGGCATCGGCGAGTGGACCGTCCAGATGTTCCTGATGTTCAAGCTCGGCCGTCCCGACGTATTGCCTTCCGGCGATTACGGCGTGCGCAAAGCCTTCGGCCTGCTGTACCGCAAGAGCGCCAAGCTCCCGCCGCCCTCCGCCGTCGAGAAGCACGGGAAGCTGTGGGCGCCCTACCGCACCGTCGCCAGCTGGTACCTGTGGCGGCGCCTCGACACGGTCGGCCAAGGCTGACCTCCGGCGGCCGGCATCACCCCTGCGAGCCCCTCATGAAGTCATGGGTTTAGACCCATAACCCCGTGAGGGGCACGACAAGGTCATGGAACAAAACGCCCCCCTCGATCGTATGATGGTATGCCCCGACTCGTCCGCGTCACGCTGCCGCAGCACCAGGCCCTCAACGAGCTCGTCGTCCTGCTCAAGGACCCGCCCAAGGCGTTGACCTATCCTTTGGGGACTTACCTGAGGGCCTTGCGGGCCCGCATGCGGATGAGCCAGGAGCAGTTGTCCGTCCGCTGTGGGATCGATCAGGCGGAGATCTCGCGCATCGAGCGCGGCAGGATCGACCCGCGCCTGGAGACTCTCAGGACGCTCTTCGACGGGCTTTTCTGCGACCTGCTCATCCTTCCCCGGCCGCGCAAGCGCCCGACCGACGCCCTGGGAGAGATCGAGGCCTATCGGCGGTATTACGGGCACGAGAGATGTCCCTGGAAAGGGCAAAACATTCTAAAATAGACCCATGACCGCCGCGACCCAGGCTTCGACCGACTATACCCTCAATGAGCTCATGTGCGTGCTGGCCGCGCGCGAGATCGGCGACGGCGACGTGGTGTTCGTGGGCATCGGCCTGCCGAACCTCGCCTGCAACCTGGCGCGCGCGACCCACGCGCCGAACATGACCTTGATCTACGAGTCCGGCGCCGTCGGCGCCGTGCCCGACCGCGTGCCCCCGTCGATCGGCGACCCCGCTTTGGTCACCGGCTCGCTGATGGTCACCTCGATGTCCGATATTTTTCAGAGCTTCCTGCAGAACGGCAAGATCCAGATCGGCTTCCTCGGCGGCGCGCAGGTCGACAAGCGCGGGAACATCAACACGACGGCCGTCGGCCCGTACGCCTCCCCGAAGGTGCGCCTGCCCGGCTCCGGCGGCGCCTGCGAGATCGCCCAGCACGCGCAGCGCGTGCTCATCGTGACCAAGCTCGATAAGCGCGCCTTCCCCGACAAGGTGGACTTCATCACCTCCAATGGCAGGCGCGTCAAGAAGGTCATCACCAACATGGGCATACTCGAGCCCGGCGCCGACGGCGAGCTGACCTTGACCGCCCTCTATCCCGGCGTGACGTTCGAGAAGGTCCAGGAGAACATCGGCTGGGCCCTCAAGAAGGCGCCCCGCCTCGCCGAGGTCGCGCTGCCGACGGCCCGGGAGATCGACCTGCTGCGCAACACGCTCGACCAGAAGCGGCTCCACATCAAATGAAGGCGCTCGCTCTCGCCCTTCTGCTGCCGGCCGCCGCCGCCCGCGCGGAGGTGCGCGAGATCAAGTCGATGTCCGAGATCGCCGCCGACATCCGGCCCACGACCTTGCTCGTCTTCGACATCGACAACACGCTCGTCGAGCCCGTCGGGAACATCGGCTCGGACCAGTGGTACGACTACGTCGTGAAGGCCCTCCGGCGCGACGGGCTCGACGCGGACTCCGCCGAGAAGAAGGCCGGAGAGCTGTGGACCAAGACGCTCGGGACGGTCAAGGTCAAGCCCGTCGAGGACCTCACGCCGGTCCTCGTGCGCGAGGAGCAGAAGCGCGGGGTCAAGGTCCTCGCCCTGACCGCGCGCGGGCCCGAGGACGCCGCCGCCACATTCGCCCAGCTCGAGGCGATCGGCTTGGACTTGGAGAAGAGCGCCGCGGCCAAGGGCGGCCTGACCTTCGCGCCGACGGGGCGCTACAGCCGGGGCGTCTACTTCGTCGGGGACGGCCCGGACAAGGGGAAGGCGCTGCTCGCCTTCCTGGAGAAGATCGGCATGCGCCCGACGCGCGTCGTCTACGTCGACGACAAGCCGCGGCACGCGAAGAGCGTGGACGCGGCGATGACGGCGGTGGGCATCCCCTGCGTCGCGTTCCGCTACGGCGCGGCCGACGAGAAGGTCCGGGCGTTCAAAGAGGTCATGAGCGAGGCGTCCGACAAGGCGAGCGCCGAGATGCTCTTTCACGGCCGGGAGACGGTCAAATGACCCCGCCGACCTCGAAGCTGCCCCTGTCCTTCCTGCGCGTCCCCCCGGAATGGTCGCGCGCCGCCGAGCGCGGCCGAGTCGCCCTGTACCTGTCCTCCTGGCTGACCTTGCCGACCGCGGTGTGGCTCGTCGTCGCCGACGAGCTCAAGCTCCTCGCCGCCGGCGTGCTCGGCGCGGCGCTGATGCCGCTCGTCCTGCAGATGATCCTGCTGCCCGGCCACCTCCTCGCCCGGCGCCACGGCCGCCTGTACGCGCTCGGCGCGGCGGTGATGACGGCCGGCGCGCTGTGTGCCTGGACCTGGGCCGCCTCCTCCCCCGTGCTCGAGCGGGAGCACCTGCCCTTCCTCCTGCGCCTCCTCTGGGCCTACTGCGTCGCGGTGCTGCCCCTCGCCCTGATGGCCGCCGCCGACGAGGACTCCTTCGTCGCCTTCGTCGGCGCCGCGCAGATCCAGCTCGGCGTCCTGGCGCTGGCCGCGGCGCAGGCCGCCTCGCTTCCTCCGATCGCGAAGCACGCCGCGCTCTCTTTACTCGCCGCCGTCTCCGCCTGGGCCGTCCAACGCGCCTGGCTCCAGGCTCATCCCCCGAAGAGGTAACCCGACATGGCCAGCACCACGACCGACACGAAGCAGATCATCTACTCGCTCATCGACGTGGGCCGCATCCACCCGCCGAAGAAGCAGGTGCTCAAGGGCATCTATCTCTCCTTCTACTACGGCGCGAAGATCGGCGTGCTCGGCGACAACGGCTCGGGCAAGTCCACGCTCCTGCGCATCATGGCGGGCAAGGACACGGAGTACACCGGCCAGATCACGCAGTCCAAAGGCTACACGATCGGCCTCCTCGAGCAGGAGCCGCAGCTCGACCCGGAGAAGACGGTCAAGGACACCGTCTCGGAGGGCGTGGCCGAGACGATGAAGCTGCTCGCCGACTACAACGCGATCAACGACCAGCTCGCCGACCCGAACCTGACGCCCGAGGGCATGGAGAAGCTGCTCGACAAGCAGGGCAAGCTCCAGGAGCGCATCGACACGACCAACGCCTGGGAGATCGACAGCACGCTCGAGGTCGCGATGGACGCCCTGCGCTGCCCGCCCTCCGACCAGAAGTGCGGGACCTTGTCCGGCGGCGAGAAGCGGCGCGTGGCGATGTGCCGCCTGCTGCTGCAGAAGCCCGACATCCTGCTCCTCGACGAGCCGACCAACCACCTCGACGCCGAGTCGGTGGAGTGGCTCGAGCAGCACCTGTCGAAGTACGAGGGCACCATCATCGCCGTCACCCACGACCGCTACTTCCTCGACAACGTGGCCGGCTGGATCTTGGAGTTGGACCGGGGCGAAGGCATCCCGTATAAAGGGAACTACGCTTCTTGGCTCGAGCAAAAGGGCAACCGCCTCGCGCAGGAGGCCAAGTCCGAGACCAAGATGCAGAAGGCCCTGGCCGAGGAGCTCGAGTGGGTGCGCGCCGGCGTGAAGGGCCGCCGAGCCAAGTCCAAGGCCCGCCTGTCCAACTACGACAAGATGCTCGAGGAGTCGCAGAAGGAGAAGAGCTACGACGCGCTCGAGCTGTACATCCCGCCGGGGCCCCGCCTCGGCGACACCGTCATCGAGGCCGACGGCATCGCCAAGGCCTACGGCGACAAGCTCCTCTACGAGAACCTCACCTTCAAGCTCCCCCCCAACGGCATCGTCGGCGTCATCGGGCCCAACGGCGCGGGCAAGACCACGCTCTTCCGAATGATCACCGGGCTCGAGAAGCCCGACGCGGGCAGCTTCAAGGTCGGCGAGACGGTCAAGCTCGGCTACGTCGACCAGAACCGCCAGCTCGACGGCGAGAAGAACGTCTGGGAGGTCATCTCCGACGGCCTCGACATAGTGAAATTGGGCAAGCTCGAAATGCCTTCGCGCGCGTACTGCGGCCGCTTCAATTTCGCCGGCCAGGACCAGCAGAAGCTGGTCAAGAACCTCTCAGGCGGAGAGCGCAACCGCGTCCACCTCGCCAAGATGCTCAAGGAGGGCGCCAACGTCCTCCTCCTCGACGAGCCGACCAACGACCTCGACGTGCACACCTTGCGCGCGCTCGAGGAGGCGATCCAGGCCTTCCCCGGCTGCGCCGTCGTCATCAGCCACGACCGCTGGTTCCTCGACCGCATCGCCACGCACATCCTCGCCTTCGAGGGCGACTCGCAGGTGACCTGGTTCGAGGGGAACTTCGAGGCGTACGAGGAAGACAAGAAGAAGCGGCTCGGCGACGTGCAGCCCAAGCGCATCCACTACAAGAAGCTCACGCGCCGCTGATGGCGGAGGCCTATCCCGCGGCGCTGGCTCTGCTCCTCGCGGGGTGGCTCGCTTTGCTCCCCGCGGCGCTCGGCCGCCTGCGGGAGCGCCTGAGCGCGCGCGCCGGGTGCCTGCTCGGCGCGCTCCTGCTCGCGGCCCTGGCCCTGCGCCTCGCCGCGGGCGGGGCCCATCTCGTCTACAACGACGAGTTCGAGCACCTCGACATCGCGCGCCACCTCGCCGCGTCGGGGCGGTTCGTGGAAACGCTGGCGGGCGGCCTTCCCGGCTGGGACGTCCTCTCGCGTCCGACGTGGCCGGGAGGACACCATGTCGCCTTGGCCGCGTTCATGAGGCTGACCGGCGGCGGCGCCTTCCTCTGGAGCGCGCTCCTGTCGACGCTCACCGCGCTGTTCGTGTTCTGGGCGGCCCTCGAGCTGTTCGACGACGAGCGCGGGGCCCTGGCCGCCGCGTTCGCCTGGGCGGCCCTGCCGCTGGCCGTGCGCTACGGAAGGGCGAGCGACCTCACCAGCTCGTCGATATTCTGGCTCGCCGCCGCGCTCGCCGCCCTCCACGCCCGGGAGAAGGAGCCGCGTCTCGACGCCTTCGCGGCATGCACCGTCGCCTTCGCCGTCCAGGTCCGTCCCGAGAACTCCCTGCTCATCGGGTATGCCGCGCTGATCCGGGCGCCCTTCGCCGTTTATCTGCCCGCGCTCCTCGGCGCCGCCTTTCCCGCCGCCATCGCGCTCGCCAATCGCGCCGACGCCCTGCCGGGCTATTCCGCCGCGACGACCGCGCCGCTCTCGCACCTGGCCCGCCAGATCGGGCCCAACGTCTCCTTTCTCGCTTCGCGGGCCGAGTTCCTGCTCCTCCTCGTCCCGGCGGCCCTAGCCGCCTTCACGAAGCGCCCCGCCGCCCGGCTCGCGGCCCTGTCGGCGGCGCTGTTCCTGCTGTACGGCTGTTTTTTCCGAGGGCGCTTCGACACGGGGACCGAGGACCGCTACGCTCTCGCCGTGCTCCTGCCGCTCGCCGTCTCGGCCTCGGCCTGGCTTTCCGGCGCGGCCGTCCCCGCGGCCCTGCTCGCGGCGGGGCTCGCCTTCGCCCCGCCGGCGGCGCCCGAGGCGGAGCACGAGGCCTCGCGGCGCTTCCTGGAGAAGTCGGCGCACCTGATCCCGGAGCGCGCCTTCGTGGCCGCCTTCAACCCCCCGTTCGTGCGCGAGGTGGCGCGGCGTCCCGCGGCCGCGGCGTTCCTGCTCCTCGAGGACCTCCCCGCCTTCGAGCTCCAACGCGCGCGCGTCGGCGCGGACCCGCGGCTGGTGCTCTACAAGGATTGGGCCTGGCGCTCCCGTCCGGAAGCGGCTGCCCGCCTCGAGAAGGCCCTCTCCGCCGGCTACGGCGCGACGCCGCTGGCCGGCAACGGCTTGGACTCCTTGGTCTTGCTCACGCCCCGAGGCGAACGGGCGAGGTAGAGCGCGGCGGCGACGCCGTCCAGGTCGCGCCCCAGCTGCCGCTCGACCCAGACGAGGTCCACCGTCACATACCCCGGAGAGACGTGGCCGTCGATGAAGGCGACGTTCTTCCTCACGGCCTTCAGGTGCTCCGCGACGGTCAAGGTCCTCCGAGCCAGAGTCGCAGCGACGTCGGCCCAATCCTCCGGCTCGATCACCTCGCGCGCCAGCGCGCGGGCGCGTTTCTTG
Organism: Elusimicrobiota bacterium; assembly: GCA_016182905.1. Lineage (NCBI taxonomy): Bacteria > Pseudomonadati > Elusimicrobiota > Elusimicrobiota bacterium. The sequence goes on along the minus strand of JACPFR010000010.1, from coordinate 91,610 downwards.
TCCTTCGCGTCGCGCACGACGAGAAGGGCAGAGGTATGCCCTCCCGGCGCCTGGCTGCGGTCGATCGACTCGGTCACGCGCAGGCCCTTGATCGCGTTCTGCCGGTACTCGAAGTCCGGCTTGCGCCCGCTCTTGGCCCGGAGCTGGGTCACCAGGTCGATGTATTCGGGACCGATCGTGACCGGGAGATAATGCTCCCCATGCTCCGCGGCCCGGTGCGGCGCCGCCGCCGGAGCCGGGCAGGCCAACGCGAGCGTCAGGAGAAGCCCGGCCGTCATCCGAGGACCTCGCGGGCGACGATGAGGCTCTGGATCTCGGTCGTGCCCTCGTAGATCTCGGTGACGCGCACGTCGCGGTAGTAGCGCTCGACGGGGAACTCGCGCACGAAGCCGTTGCCGCCGTGTATCTGCACGGCGTCGAAGCAGGCCTTGTTGGCGATGCGCGAGGCGAAGGACTTCGCCATCGACGCCTCCATCGTGCATTTCTCCCCGTTCGCCAGGCGCGACGCCGCGCGGTAGACGAGCAGGCGCGCCGCGGCGATGTTGGTCGCCATGTCGGAGAGCTTGGCCTGGGTGAGCTGGAACTCGGAGAGCTTCTTGCCGAACTGCTTGCGCTGCTTCGCGTAGGAGACCGCCTCCTCGAGCGCCGCCTGGGCGATGCCGACGGCCTGCGCGGCGATGCCGATGCGGCCGGAGTCCAGCTGGCTCATCGCGATCTTGAAGCCGCCCCCGACCCCGCCGAGCAGGGCCGTCTTCGGGATCTTCGCGCCGTTGAAGTTGATCTCGCGCGTGTCGGAGGCGCGCAGGCCCATCTTCTTCTCCTTCTTGCCGACGGTGAAGCCGGGCATGCCCTTCTCGACGAGCAGGCAGGTGATGCCGCGGGAGCCCGCCTCCTTGTTCGTGGAGACGAAGGTCAGGAACACGGTCGCGAAACCGCCGTTGGTGACCCACGACTTGGTCCCGTTGACGAGCCAGTGGTCGCCCGCGTCGACGGCCGAGGTGGACAGCGAGCCGGCATCGGTCCCGGCGCCGGGCTCGGACAGCGAGTACGCGCCGATCCATTCGCCGGAGGCCAGCTTGGGCAGGTACCGCTTCTTCTGCTCGTCGGTGCCGTGCTTGGCGATCGCCGCGCAGACGAGGGAGTTGTGCACCGTGGCGCAGACCTGGAAGGAGGCCGAGCCGCGCGCAAGCTCCTCCATCGCCGCCGCGTAGGCGAGAGGATCGACGCCCAGCCCGCCGAACTCCTCGGGCACGGACAGGCCGAAGAAGCCCAGCTCGGCGCCCTCTTTATAAACCTCGGCGGGGATCGCCTCGTGCTCGTCCCACTCCAGGGCTCCGGGCTTGAGGCGCTTGTCGGCGAACTCCCGCGCGGAGTCGCGCAGCATCGCCATCGATTCGGTGTAATTGAAATCCATGTTATTTTTTCGGGTACTCGTAGAAGCCGGCGCCCGACTTGACGCCCAGCCTGCCTTCCGCGACCATCCTGCGCAGCAGGCCGGCCGGCTTGTACTTCACGCCGCCGAAGCCCTTGTCGAGGACCTCCATGATGGCCAGGCACACGTCGAGGCCGATGTAGTCGGCGAGCGCGATGGGCCCCATCGGGTGCGCCATGCCGAGCTTCATGATGGTGTCGATGTCCTCCTTCGTCGAGACGCCTTCCTCGAGGCACAGGATCGCCTCGTTGATCATGGGCATGAGGACGCGGTTCGAGACGAAGCCCGGGAAATCGTTGGCGACGGCCGGGATCTTCCCCAAGGCGGCGGTCAGCGCCTTCGTCGCCTCGGTCGCCGCGTCCGAGGTCCTCTTGCCGCGGATGATCTCGACGAGCTTCATGACCGGGACCGGATTCATGAAGTGCATGCCGATGACGCGCGACGGGTCTTTTAAGGAAGCGGCGATGTCGGTGATGGGCAAGGACGAGGTGTTCGTCGCGAGGATCGCGCCGGGCGCGCCGTGGGCCTCGAGTTCCTTGAACACCGCGGTCTTGACGTCGAGGCGCTCCGGGACGGCCTCGACCGCGAACTGGAAGCCGGCCGCCTCCGCGATGGAGGTCGCGGTCTTCAGACGCGCCAGGGCCGCGTCCTTGTCGGCGGCCGTCATGCCGCCCTTGGCGACCTGGCGGTCCATGTTCTTCGAGATCGTCGCCACGGCCTTGTCCGCGAGCTCCTTCTTCGCCTCGACGAGGGTGACGTGATAGCCTTTCGAGGCGAAGACGTGGGCGATGCCGTTGCCCATCGTGCCGCCGCCGACGACGCAGACGCGGGTGATGTCCATGGGCCGAGTCTATCACATCTCACCCGCGGTCCAAAATAGACGCCGCGCCCGCGCCGGAGCGTGGTATACTGAGAACATGAACGATCGTTCATTCACCCGCGGCGGAGAGTCCGGCAACCGGGCCGCCATCCTCAAGGCCGCCGCGGCGCTCTTCCGGCGCCAGGGCTTCCACGGGACGTCCATCCGCGAGATCGCCGAGAAGGCCGGCGTCAGCCTGGGCAACATCTACAACCACTTCCCCACCAAGGAGCAGCTCTTCGCCACGCTCCTGAAGGAATACGAGCGGGAGTACTTCTCCCCCGAGCAGCCGCTCGCCCGCGTCCTCTCCGAGATCCCCTTTCCCGAGAACATCGAGGCGATGGGCCGGGCGAGCCGCGCGACCGTGGAGAACTTCGCCGACTACATGCGGCTGATCTACGTGGACATGGTCGAGTTCGACGCCCGGCACATCCGCAGGATCTTCCTGGCCATGCGCGAGCGCTACCGGAATATCCAGGCGAAGACCGGGACCGCCGTCGCCTCGGACGTGGACCCCGTCGCCGCGATGATGATGGTGTCCTTCGGCTTCTCGAACTTCTTCATCATGGAGAAGCTCTTCAGGGTGACGGGGCATTACGGCATGTCCGAGGATTCCGCCATACGGCTCTTCGCCCGGATCTACCGCCGCGGCGTGTCGCCGGAGACGCAACCGACAAGGAGGCTCAATTGCAAGTCAAAGACAAGGTCGTGATGATCACCGGAGCGGCGCGCGGGATCGGCAAGAACGCGGCCAGGATGTTCCTCGCCAACGGCGCCAAGGTCGCCGTCTGCGACGTCAACGAGGCCCAGCTCGCGGACGCGGGCCGGGAACTCGACCCGACCGGCGCCCTGCCGCTGCTGACCGTCGCCGCGAACGTCGCGGACCGGGCCTCCATGGACAAGGCGGTCAGGACGGTGACCGAGAAGTGGGGCCGGGTGGACGTGCTCATCAACAACGCGGGCATCACGCGGGACTCGCTCCTGGCCAAGATGTCGGAGGCCGACTTCGACAGCGTCATCGGCGTCAACCTCAAGGGCGTGTTCAACTGCACCCAGGCCGTCCTGCCGGTGATGTCGTCCCAGCGCAAGGGCGCCATCATCAACACCAGCTCCATCGTGGGCGTCTACGGCAACGTGGGGCAGACCAACTACGCGGCCGCCAAGTCCGGCGTGATCGGGATGACCAAGACGTGGGCCAAGGAGCTCGGCCGCAAGGGGATCACGGTCAACGCGGTGGCCCCGGGGTTCACCATGACCGACATGCTCGCCACGGTCCCGGAGAAGATCTTGGACGCGATCAAGGAGAAGACCCCCTTGCAGCGCCTGGGCACCCAGGACGACATCGGCAACGCCTACCTGTTCCTGGCTTCCGACGCGGCGGCCTTCGTCACCGGCCAGGTGCTCGGGGTGGACGGCGGCCTGGTCATCTGAGATGGCCGACCCTTACCTCGGCAAGCTCGTCTCCATCGAGGAGGCCGTCTCCCGGATCAAGTCCGGCGACGACGTGATCGTCGCCCAGTGCGCCTCGGAGCCGCAGGGCTGCATGGCCCGGTTCCACACGCTCACGGACCGAGAGGACGTCCGCGTCTTCGCGGTCCTGACCCTGAAGCCGTATCCCTTCTTCATGGACCCGGCGATGAAGGGGCGCTTCGAGCTGTGCTCCTGGTTCCACTCGCACGGCGCGCGCCAGGCGATGAAGGCGGGGACGGGCACGGTCACCTACGTGCCCAACATGCTCCATCGCGCGGCCCTGGACCGCATCTACGCGCACAAGCCGGACGTCTTCTTCGGGACCTGCACGCCGCCGGACCGCCACGGGTTCGTTTCGCTCTCGCTGGGCGTGACCTACGAGAAGGACGTCATCGACGCGGCCGGGACCGTCGTCCTGGAGGTCAACCCGAACCTGCCGCGCACCTTCGGCGACACCATGATGCACGTGCGCGACGTCGACCTCTTCGTCGAGCACGCGCAGGACGTGCCCACGCTCCCCGTCCTCCCCTCGGGGCCGGTGGACCAGGCGATCGGCGCGCACTTCGCCGAGCTGGTGCCGGACGGGGCCACCCTCCAGCTCGGCATCGGCGGCATCCCCAACGCCGCGGCGATGGCCCTCAAGGGCAAGAAGGACCTCGGCGTGCACACGGAGATGCTGGTGGATTCCGTCATGGAGCTCTACGAACTCGGCGTCATCACCAACCGCCGCAAGACCCTGCTCAAGGACAAGTTCGTCGCCACCTTCGCGATGGGCTCGCGAAAGCTCTACGACTGGCTCGACGACAACCCGACCGTGGAGCTGCGGCGCGGCTCCTGGGTCAACGACCCCGCCATCATCCGGCGCAACTCGAAGATGGTCTCCCTCAACACCGCGCTGATGGTGGACTTCACCGGCCAGGTGGCCAGCGAGTCCATCGGCACGGCGCAGTACTCGGGGACCGGCGGCCAGACGGACACCGCGGTCGGCGCCAAGGAGGCCTTCGACGGCGAGGGCAAGTCCGTCATCGCCACGGCGTCCACGGCCCGGAACGGGACCTTGAGCTGCATCGTGCCGACCTTGCCCGAGGGGGCGGCCGTGACCTTGCACCGCGCCAACTGCGACCACGTGGTCACGGAGTTCGGCATCGCCTACATGCGCGGCCGCACGGTCCGGGAGCGGACCCGCAACCTCATCGCCGTGGCGCATCCGGACTTCCGCGGCGACCTCACGGCTCAGGCCAGGAAGCTCGGCTACATATGAAGACTCAGGCACGCGTCGGCATCGCGGCATACGGATTGTACATCCCCGAGACGCGCATGACCGCCGCGCAGGTGGCGGCCGCGACCAACGGCGCGTGGACCGAGGCGGCGGTCAAGGACAAGCTGGGGTTCGACCGCAAGCCGATCCCCGGGCCGGACGACGGGACGCAGGAGATGGGCGTGAAGGCGGGCCTCGACTGCCTGAAGCGCTTCGATTACGACGCCGCGAAGATCGACGTCGTCCTCTGCACCGGCGAGGAGTGGAAGGAGTACCCGCTGACGACCTCGGGGATATACATCCAGGAGAAGATCGGAGCGAAGAACGCCTGGGCCCTGGACCTCCAGCAGCGCTGCTGCAGCCAGGTCTCCGCGATGAAGATGGCCAAGGACATGCTCCTCGCCGACGACGAGGTCCGCTCGGTCATGATCGTCGGCGGCTACCGGAACGGGGACTTCGTCGATTACGCCAACCCCCGTATGTCCATGATGTACAACCTCGGGGCCGGCGCCTGCGCGATGATCCTGGAGAAGGACGCCGACCGCAACCTCCTGCTCGGCTCCCACCTCATGTCCGACGGCAGCCTGGCCCGCGACGTCGGCGTGCGCGTCGGCGGCACGGCGGCGCCGATCACCCGCGAGAACCTCGACGGCGCGTACCGCTCCCTCGACCTCATGGACGCCGCGCACATGAAGGACCGCTTGAACCTCGTCTCGCTGCCCAACTGGTACGCCTGCATCGACAAGGCCCTCGCGAAATCAAGGTTGACGCGCCAGGACATCGGCTACGTGGCCGTGCTGCACTTCAAGCAGTCGATGCACAAGGCCCTCCTGGCCGAACTCGGGCTGAGCGAGGACCGCAGCACCTACCTGCGCGATTACGGGCACCTGGGCCAGATCGATCAGGTGCTCTCGCTGGACCTCGGCCTCAAGTCGGGGAAGATCAAGGACGGCACGGTCGTCGTCATGACCGCCGCCGGGATAGGCTACTCATGGGCCGCCAACGTCGTGAGATGGGGCCCGGCGTAGACGTCGAGGAGAGAGACATGAACCACCCGAAACGGACTGGGCCCATTGCCGGACTCTCGCGGACCGTTCGGCCCAGGGGAATACCGGCGCCTCGCCTTAAAATAATGGTGATGAACGCTCTCCTTCTCTCCATCGCGATGGGGTTCGCGTCCCCGGCTCGCGCCGGCGTCGTCGCCGCCCCGAGGCTGACCGGGTCGCTCGCCCCCGGCGGCGTCCCCGCGATCGCGGCCGGCGTGTCCGCTCCCGCCCTCTCGCCCGCGGCGCTGTCCGCCCCCCTCTCCTTGTCGGCGCCCGTGATCTCGGACGCTCCACGCCTCATGCTGCCGACCGCCATCCCCGCGCTGCCCGCTCCGCCAGTGATCGCGGCGTCGGGCCTGGCGAGCGTCGCCGGCCCGTCCGCCAAGGCGGAGGCCCGGTCGAAATCGCTCGACGACTCCGCCGCGGAGGCCAAGGCGCTGTTCGACGGCGGCCGCGCCGCCGCTCCGGGCGAGGGCTGGACGCTCGGCTCCTTCGAGGGCGACGGCGGAGCCCCGATCCACTACAAGTCCCGGGAAGGGACCGGCGGCACGCCGTCGCGCGTGTACGCCGGCGGCCTCGCCCTGACGGAGAGCTTCGAGCCCCTGTTCGCGCGAGCCCAGAAGCCCGCCGGCGACGAGCTTTTCGTGTGGACCCGCGGCCACGCGCCCTCCGCGTGGCTCATGACGAAGAGCCCCCTCGACGCCGACGCCCGCGACCTCGCGCGCGCGGTCCTCATCGCGGCGAAAAACTCTCCCGGCGGGAAGGTCGAGCTCGCCCTCCATTCCTTCGGCACGCTCGTCTTCCAGCGCATGACCCAGCTCCACGCCGAGCCCGCCGTCGCCGCGGCGCTCAAGGCGCTGTCCGGCTCCAGCGTCTTCCTGCTGCACGCGACGACGCACTTCGAAGGCAGCGAGAAGAAGGCCGGGCCGGACTTCGAGCGCATGGGCCAGGCCACGCGCGCGGTCGTGGACTGGCTCAACGCCGGCGACGCGACCGCCGACCTCTGGGAGCAGACGGCCCGCATGAACCCCTTCCTCGGGCCGGCCATCGCCGCCTGGCTCGAGACCTGGCGCTTCCAGCGCGGCCAGGTCATCGCGCTCGCCGCGAAGGACGCCGCCGGCATGATGCTGGCCGACCTCAAGGACCCGTGGGACAAGGCCTACGACCACATCCGCAAGGCGTTCATCAAGGACCTCAAGAACGACGCCAAGGACGCGGGCTGGCAGGAGGCGATGCTGCGCCGCTCGAGCGACATGTTCCGCCTCGAGTTTTCGCCCGAGGACGCGGCCCGCATCCGGACGCTCGGGATCCGCCTCGAGCTCATCCACGCGGACGACGACAAGCTCCTGAACTGGGAGAGCGCCAAGGTCCTCTTCGAGCGCCTCGGCATCGAGGCCCCCGAGAAGGCACCGCCCTCGGGCACCGTGCTGACCGACAAGACCGGCCGGTTCCGCGCCCGCATCGTCGCCGGCGATCACTACTGGCCGCTCAAGAAGCGCGACGAGCTGGCCAAGATCCTCAAGCCGTGAGCGTCCCCCGCGCCTTCGCCTTCCGCGTCGACCTGCCCCGCGAGCCGGGGATCGTCGAATACGAGCTGCCGGACCTGACCACCGCGCCTCAGCGCGCGGCCGGCACCCTCTCCGCCGACGCCGTCAACGTGGCCCCGCCGAGGGACCGCTGGACGCCGCTGGCCGCGGCCGTCCCGGGCACGCTCGTCGCCGGCGCGCTGCCGCCCGACCATCGCGCGCGCTTCCTCCTGCGCGTGCCGCGCGCCTGGAACGGCAAGCTCGTCGTCGCCGCGTCCGCCGGGCTCACGGACGAGACCTGCTACGACCTGTATTTCTCCGACTTCCTCCTCGCCCGCGGCTACGCCTTCGCCGCGACGGACAAGGGCGTGCGCCGCGCCGTGATCGACGGCGACACCATGGTCATGGCGATGACCCCCGAGAGCTCCGTGCTCCGCTGGGCCGAGCGTCTCGAGACCTTGGCCGCGACCGCGCGGGAGCGTCTTCTGCGCCTGCGCGGGTCGGCGCCGAGCAAGGTCTACGCGGTCGGCCTGTCCAACGGAGGCTTCCTCGCGCGCCGCGCCGCCGAGCTCGGCTTCGTCGACGGCGCGGTGGACGTCTCCGGCGTGCTGTGGCGGGCCGGCCAGGGGAACATCCTCCGCGAGCTGCCCGCGCTGCTGCGCGCCGTCTCCCGGGACCCCTGGGACCAGGAGGCGATCGCCCGCGCGGGCTTCCCGCGCGTCGACGCGAAATGGAAGCCCCTCGCCGACCTCTACAAGCTCGCGTTCTGGGAGTCGTCGCTCGCGTTCTTCCTGAGCGACCTCGACCCGTCGTACGCGGGCGCCCCCGCCGACTACGACCTCGATTCGCGCCCGGAGGCCCTGGCCGCCGTCCGCTCCTTCGAGAACACCGGAGACCTCAAGGCCCCCCTGATCTCCATCGCGGGGCGCCGCGACTACCTGATCCCCTGCGCGGGCCACGCCGAGGCCTACCGCGAGTTCGTACGCTCCAAGGGGCGGATCGAGCGCCACCGCCTCGTCGTCGTCGACGACGCCGCGCACATCGACGCGAACGCCGGCGCCTTCTCGTTCGCGGAACCCCTCATGCCCCGCGCCCACGCCGCCTTCGACGAGCTCGTCGCCTGGGTCGAAACGAAGACTCCCCAACCGGCTTAATCCCTCTGGCGCCGACGGGGCAGGCGCCGGATTTGGCTGAGTTTGCTAGAATGAACTATGGCCAAGAAAGTCAAAGCCGACGCGTCGCGACAGCCGTTCCAGTACCCGTTGAAGAGGGAGTTCCGGGAACCGGATTGGACGCGCCTGCCCCGGTATAAGGGCGTCACCAAGGAGCAGTGGGAGTCGGCGTTGTGGCAGCGCCAGCACTCGGCCAAGAACCTCAAGGATCTGAAGGACGTGTTCGGCTCTTTCCTCTCGGACGAGCTCGCCGAGGAGATCGTCAAGGACCAGAACGAGAAGGCGACGATGTCGCTTCTGATCCCTCCTCAGATGCTCAACACGATGAACGAGGCCGACCTGCGCAACGACCCGGTCCGCCGCTACATGATCCCGATCGTGTCCGACCGGCATCCGGAGTGGCCGAACCACCCCAAGGCGAGCCGCGACAGCCTGCACGAGTCGGAGATGTGGGCCACCGAGGGCCTCACGCACCGCTACCCCACCAAGGTGCTCGCCGAGATGATCGCGACCTGCCCGCAGTACTGCGGCCACTGCACGCGCATGGACCTCGTCGGGAACTCCGTGCCGCAGGTGACCAAGCACAAGTTCGAGGGCCTGCCCAAGGACCGCTACGGCGCGATGCTCGAGTACCTGCGCAAGACGCCGTCCGTGCGCGACGTGGTCGTCTCCGGCGGCGACATCGCCAACGTGCCGATCGCCCAGCTCGAGACTTTCCTGATGGAGCTGATGGACATCCCCAACATCAAGGATATCCGTCTGGCCACCAAAGGTCTTCAAGGCCTGCCCCAGCACTTCCTGCAGGACGAGGTCCTGAGAGCGCTCGAGCGCATCTCCAAGCGCGCATGGGACCGGGGCATCGACATCGCGGTGCACACCCACGTCAACCACGCCCAGCAGGTGACGCCGCTCGTCGGCAAGGCCGTGCGCAAGCTCCTCGAGATGGGGTTCAGGGACGTGCGCAACCAAGGCGTCCTGCTGCGGGGAGTGAACACCACTCAAAAAGACCTCCTCGAGCTGTGCTTCATGCTGCTCGACCACGCGAAGATCATGCCGTACTACTTCTATATGGCCGACATGATCCCGAACTCCGAGCACTGGCGCCTGTCCATCGCCGAGGGCCAGAAGCTGCAGCACGACATCATGGGCTACCTGCCCGGCTTCGCGACGCCGCGCGTGACCGTGGACGTGCCGTACGTCGGCAAGCGCTGGATCCATCAGCTCGCCGACTACGACAAGGTCAAGGGCATCTCCTACTGGACGAAGTCCTACCGGACCGGCATCGAGGCCGACGACGCGGACGCGCTGACGCGGCGCTACGAGTACCTGGACCCCGTGTACACCTTGCCCGCCGAGGGCCAGGAGTACTGGCGGAAGGAAGCCGCGGCCTTAGCGCGCTGAGCCGAGGTAGAACCTCACGCCGATCCCGCCGTCGGCGTCGACGCCGCCCGACGGCGTCATGCGGAACACCGGGCCGGCCTCGACGAAGAACTCGATCGGCTGGCGCGTGATGCGCCAGGTCAGGCCCGCGATCGTGCGCACGCCGAACTCCGCGTCGCGGCGGGTCTCGATGCGCGGGCCGGCGCCGGCGTACACGCCGAGCTTGCCTTCCTCGGGCTGGGGCAGCAGGTTCCACATGTGGTACAGGACGTCGCCCCACATCACGGTGTCGCCGCTGAAGCCGACGCCGAGGTCCAGGGCGTAGTCGTCGTCGAGCCACAGCTTGGCCGTGCCGCCGATCGGGTCGCCGGCGATGATGCCGAAGCCGGCTTCCTTCACGGGAGGCTGCGCCGAGGCGGGGACGGCCGCGAAGGCCAAGGTCAACGCGATCAGGATGTTCTTCATATCGCCTCCGGTCGAGCTCCGAGATTATAGCCCCGACTCGAAAAGACGGCCATCAAATGATCCCTAAATCAGGTCTCGGCCTCTTGTCCGGAGCGCCGCCCCGGAGTTAAACTGAGGCGTGATGAACGACCTCCAGCCGATACTGCTGGCCGCGGCGGCCCTGCTCGGGACCGTCCTGGCCTCGCGCCTCATCATGCGCAGGCAGGTGCGTCGCCTCGCGGAATGGCTGAGGCTCTCCCGGACCGGGGAGCCGCCCCCCCCGCCCCGGACGCGGGCCGGGGCGCTGATGAACCCCCTGATCCAGGAGGCCGAGGCGCTGGCCAAGGATCTGGCCAAGGCGCAGGAGAGCGCCGTGCAGGAGGCGCGGCTGCGGTCCCAGGCCGACGCGCTCTGGACGGCGGAGCGCCTGCGCGGGGACGTCCACGCGAAGCTCGCCGGCCGCCCCCTCGTCGTCGTGGCCAACCGCGAGCCGTACCGCCACACGCGCAGCGGGTCGAAGATCGAGGTCGTCATGCCCGCCAGCGGCCTGGTGACGGGGCTCGAACCGCTCCTGCGCGCCTGCGGCGGGACCTGGATCGCCCACGGGGACGGCGACGCCGACCGCGAGACGGCGGACGAGCGCGGCCGCCTGAAGGTGCCTCCGGACAACCCGCAGTACGCGCTGCGCCGCGTGTGGCTCGGCGCCGACGAGGAGAAAGGCTATTACTCCGGCTTCGCCAACGAGGGGCTGTGGCCGCTGTGCCACATCGCGCACACCCGTCCGGTGTTCCGGCCGGACGATTGGAAGTACTACCGCCAGGTCAACGAGAAGTTCGCCGAGGCCGTGTTCGAGGAGATCGAGGGGCAGAGCGAGCCGTGCGTCCTCGTGCAGGACTACCACTTCACCTTGCTGCCGCGGATGATCAAGGAGCGCCGGCCGGACGCGCGCGTCGCGCTGTTCTGGCACATCCCCTGGCCCAACCCCGAAGCCTTCGGCATCTGCCCCTGGCAGCAGGAGCTCCTCGACGGCCTGCTCGGAGCGGACCTCATCGGCTTCCACACGCAGGACCACTGCAACAACTTCCTCGACACCGTGGACCGCGTCCTCGAGTCGCGGGTCGACCGGGCCCGGTTCGCGGTCAAGCGCGCCGGGCACGAGACCTTGATCAAGCCTTTCCCCATCAGCGTGGCCTTCCCGGAGACCCCGGCCAAAGAGCCGGCCGCCGCGGCCCGCGCCGCGAGGGAGAGCGTGCTGCGCGCGGCCGGACGCAAGGACGAGTTCGTCGCCGTCGGCGTCGACCGGCTCGACTACACCAAGGGCATCCTCGAGCGCTTCCGCGGCGCGGAACGGCTGCTCGAGCTCTATCCCGAGTACCAGGGACGGTTCGTCCTCTTCCAGATCGGCGCGCCGAGCCGCATGGCGCTGGCGGGCTACCGGGATTTCGAGGCGGCCGTGGCGGCGGAGGCCGCCCGCATCAACGCGCGCTTCAAGGGACCGCCGCCGATCGTCGTGCTCTCCCGCCACCACAGCCATGACGAGCTGAAGCCCTACTACCTGGCCGCCGACGCCTGCCTGGTGACGTCCCTGCACGACGGCATGAACCTCGTGGCCAAGGAGTTCGTCGCCGCGCGGGAGGACGAGCGCGGGGTGCTGATCCTGAGCCGCTTCGCCGGCGCCGCGCGGGCGCTGCGCGACGCCCTGATCGTCAACCCCTACGACGCCGACGCCGTCGCCGAGGCGCTCAAGACGGCGCTCACGATGCGGCCGGACGATCAGGCCCTGCGCATGGTCCGGCTGCGCCGCGAGGTCCGGGAGAACAACATCTACCGCTGGTCGGCCAACCTGATCACGGAGCTCGCGGCCGTGCGCCTCCCGGCGGGCGTTTGAAATCGCTATCATGAGGCGTGCGCCGCGAACTGACCTTGTCCTTGTGCATTCTGTTGAGCGCCTGCGCCGGCGGCGCCGAATGGCGCCGTGACCAGGAGCTGGGCGGCCGCGCCCTGAGCCGCGGGCGCCTGTCGGAGGCCGAGCCCGCGCTGAGCGCGGCACTCGCCCGGGCGGAGACCTTCGGCCCGGAGGACCCGCGGCTGGCCGCCTCGCTGAACTCCCTCGGGGACCTGCGCATGGCCCAGGGGGCGCCGGCGAAGGCCGAGAAGCTCTACCGCCGCGCGCTGACCGTCATGGAGAAGCGCTACGGCCCCGATTCGCCGCAGACCGCCGCCGCGGTCGCCTACCTCGCCGAGGCCTGCGCCGCCGCCGGCAAGGACGTCGACGCGGCGAGGTTCCTGCACCGGGCCCTTGCCTCCGCCGAGAAGGACCCCAAGCGCCACGCCGAGGCCGCCGCGCGGCTCGCCGAATTGGCCGGGCTCCAGCGCTCACGCGGCCGCGACGACGAGGCGGCGGCGGCGTACCGGCGGGCGCTCGCCGTCACGGAGAAGGCGATCGGCCCGGAGAACCGCTTCACGGCCGACCGCCTCACGGACCTGGCCCTGTTCCATCACGCGCGGGGAGACTTCGCCGAAGCCGACGGGTACTATCAGCGCGCGCTCACCGTCAAGGAGAAGGTCCTCGGCCCCGGGCATCCGGAGACCGAGGCCGCCTTGAACGACCTCGCGCTGTTCCTCGAGGCGCAGGACAAGCTCGACGAGGCCGAGGCGGCCTACGCCCGCGCCCTCGCCCAGCTCGAGCGCGCGCACGGCAAGAGCAGCCCCCGCCTCGCGGCGACCTTGGGACATTACGCGCACCTGCTGCGCCGGCGCGGCCGCGCCGCCCAGGCCGCGGCGCTGGAGGCGCGCGCGCGCGCCCTGCTCCCGCGCGCGAAGGCGCGCCCGTGAAGACCCCGAACCTGCGCACCCAGCTCGTCCTCGCCTCGGGCCTGGTCTGGCTGTATTCGCTCGGCGTCGGCGCGTCGTACTGGCGGCAGAGCCGGGCCCACGGGAGGCTCGAGGCGGCGTTCCATCAGGGGCTCGCGGTGCTCTCGTCCTTGCCCCGCCTGCGCGACGAGCTGCGCCGGGTCGACCAGAGCGGGGACCAGTACCTGCTGTCCGGCCTGCCCGCGTGGCTCGAGCGCCGGGAGGAATCCCTCGACCGCGTGCGCGCGGCCCTGCGCGAGCTCGAGGAGTCCGTCTCCGATCCCCGCGACCGGGCCACGATCGCCGAGGCGGACCGGCGTCTGACCGCCTACCTCGCCGAGCGCAGCCCGTGGATCTCCCGCCGCCGCGCCGGCCGGCTCTCGCCCTCCGACGCCTCGCGGGCGACGAGGCGCGCCCGCGAGCTCGACGCCGTCGCCGAGCCGCTCAACGAGCTCAAGAACGTCAACGTCGCCGACCTCCGGGCGCGGCGGCTCGAGACCGAGGAGGCCTCGCGCTCCGCGCTGCGCCTCATCCTCCTCGCCGGCGCGTCCGCCGCGGCCTTCGTCGCCTTCATGCTCTCCCGCGCCCTGATCGGGCCCGTCGCGACCTTGCGCGAGAACGCGCGCAAGTGGACGCTCGGCAAGCCCTGGGACTTCCCGCCGCCGCGCGGCGCCGGCCCCGAGGTCCGCGACCTCCACGAGACGATGGGCGAGATGGCGACGCGCCTCAACGCGCAGTTCGAGCGCGAGGCCGAGCTCGGGAAGCTCAAAGGCAGCCTCGTCTCGATGGCCAGCCACGAGTTCAACAACGCGCTCAGCGTGCTGGGGACCACCGTCAACCTCCTGAAGCAGACGGAGGAGGCCAAGCCCGCGGGACGGCGCGCCGATTACTATCTTATCGTCGAGACCAACCTCAGGTCGCTGTCGCTGGCCACGCGAAACCTCCTCGACCTCGGCCTGCTCGAATCGGGCCGCTTCGCGGTCCGTCCCCACCGGGCCGACCTCGGCCTCGTGCTGTCCGCCGCCGCCAAGGCGCTGCAGCCGCTGCACGAGCGCAAGGGGCTGCGCTTCACGCTCGACATACCCGAGGGGACGCCCCCCGCCAAGGCCGACCCCGAGGCCCTGGTGATGGTCGCGACGAACCTCGTCGGCAACGCCGTCAAGTACGCGCCCGAGGGCGGGAGCGTCGACGCCGGCGTGTCGGTCGAGCCGGACGGCCGCCTGCGGGTCTACGTCGCCGACGACGGCATCGGCGTCGCGCCGGAGGACCGGGAGGCGATCCTGACCGGCCACCGCACCGAGCAGGGACGCCAGGCCGCGCCCGGCTTCGGCGTGGGCCTCGTGCTCGTCAAGAAGATCCTCGACGCCCACGGCGCGAAGCTCGAGATCGAAGGGGCTCCCGGGAAAGGCTCGCGCTTCTCCTTCCTCTTGCCCCCCTGGACCGGGCCCGGCGAGGACCTGTTTACTTGAGCGAGCCGGCGCCGGAGAGCGCCTCCGCCAGCGCCTCCAGCAGGCGCCGCCGGTCGATCGTCTTGTTGAGGAAGCGCGTGCCTCCCGCCTTCAGATGGCGGCGGTAGTCCGCGCCCGAGCTCGAGGCGGTCAGGAAGATGATCGGCGTGTCGGCGAAGTGCGGGTCGGCGCGCAGGTCGCGGCACAGCTCGAAGCCGCCCTGCTCCGGCATGTTGATGTCGAGCAGGATCAGGTCCGGGTCGATCGCGGCGACCTGCTTGACGGTCCACTCGCTGCCGTACAGCGCCGTCACGCGGTAGAGCGGGCTCAGGGAGCGCTCCATCGTCGTGAGGAAGTCGGATTCATCGTCGACGATGACGATCTTCGGACGGTCGTCGGTCTTGTTGTCCATCACACTGATAGGGTAGCCCCGCGGCGCGCGGGGAGGCCACCAAATTTCCGCCAAATTCCTCTAGGCCTCGAAGCGGTAGCCGAGGCCGGGGACGGCGACGATGCGAGCGCCGATCCTCGCGCCGATCTTGCGGCGCAAAGTGGAGACGTGCACCCCGATCGTGTGCGGATCGGAATAATCCGCGGGGTCGTACCCCCAGACGGTCTCTAAGAGGAAAGGCACCGAGACCACGGTCCCCGCCTTGCGCAGCAGGGCCGTGAGGAGGTCGAACTCCTTGCGCGTCAGGCGCACCCGCTTGCCCGAGACCGTCACCGTGCGCGCGAGCACGTCGAGGACCAGGCCGTGGGCCTTGAGGCGGTCGCCGAGCTCCTCCGGAGCCGCGTAGCGGCGCAGCACGGCCGCGACCTTGGCGAGCATCAGGGCCGGCGCCACGGGCTTGGGCAGGTAGTCGTCGGCGCCCTGGTCGAGGCCGTCCGCCTGGTCCGCCGCGCCCTTGTGGACGCCCGACATCAGCACGACGGGGACGCGCGCGGTGACCTTGTCGGCGCGGAGCTTCGCGAGCAGGGAAAGCCCTCCTCCGCCCGGCATGGACACGTCCGAGAGCACGAGGTCGGGGAGGTCCGCGACGGCGGCGGCGAACGCCTCTCGCCCGCCCGCGGCGCGCTCGACCTCGTAGCCTTCCGTCGCGAGGACGTCGCCGTATACCCGGCGCATGTCGGCGTTGTCATCGACGAGCAGGATCCGGCCTTTGGAGGACATGCGCGTATTATACGGAGCGCTGACGCCGCTGACAATGCCCGCATTGTAACCATGGGACGCCGCCTCTAAACTGAGAAGAAGGACGCGGAGGCCGAATGGACGATCTGACTTCGGACCCGATGTCGCGCGTGATCTTGACGGTGGCCGCGGCGGGAGCGGCGGCCTACGCATCGGCCCGCTTCGGGCTCGGGCTTCCGTTCGCGAGCCTGGTCCTCTCCGCCGGGGCGGTCCTGACGGCCCTCCGCCTTCGCGCCCTGCTCGCCGAGAAGGACGCGGCCCGGGCGGCGCTGGAGCGGCGCGTGTCGGCGCAGGACGACGACCTCTGGACCGCGAACGCCCACCTGAGGGTGGCGGCCCTCGGCCGCCGCGAGGACGGGCGCCGCATACAGCTCTACCGCCGCATCTTCGCGGAGGTCCCGGTCGGCCTCGCCGTCCTGCGCGTCGACGACCCGGGCGAGCCCGACGGCTGGCTCATCGTCGAGCTCAACCCCTCGGGCCTGCGCCTGGCCGGGGCCGCGGCCGAGGACCCGGCGGGGACGCGCCTGCTCGATTTCGCCCCGGACCTCCGCGGCGGCGAGCTGACGCGGGCCTGCGCGGAGGCGCTGAGGCTCAACCGGTCCGTCGGACTCCCGGACTTCTCCAGCGCCCGGGTGCCCGGCGCCCGCTTCGCGATCAACGTCTTCTCCCTGGGCGCGCCCTTCGTCGGCGTGGCCTTCGAGAACGTCACCGCCCGCAAGGCAGCGGAGGAGGCCCTCGCCCGCTCCAACGCCGAGCTCACCCAGTTCGCCTACGTCGCCTCCCACGACCTGCAGGCGCCGCTGCGCAAGATCGCGGCCTTCTCCGAACAGCTCGCGCTGCGCCTCGCCGCGCAGCGGGACGCGACGGTCCAGGATTATCTCGCCCGCATCGGGCGCTCGGTCGCGGGGATGCAGGACCTCATCGAGGGCCTTCTGGAGCTCGCCCGGGTCGACGCGAACACGGAGGAGCTCCGCGAGGTGCGCCTCGCGGACGTCGCCGACGAGGTGCTCGAGGATCTCAAGGAGACGATCGACGGCCTCGGCGCGACGGTCGAACGCGGCGACCTGCCCGTCGTCATGGGAGACCCCGGCCAGCTCCGCCGCCTGCTGCACAACCTCGTCGGCAACGCCCTCAAGTTCGCGGCGCGGGGACGCGCCCCCCGCGTCCGCCTGCGCGGCGGCCCGCGCGACGCGGGCCTGCGCGAGCTCGTCGTCGAGGACGACGGCGTGGGCTTCGACATGGCGTTCGCCGGCCGGCTCTTCCAGCCGTTCCAGCGGCTGCACAGCCGCAGGGATTTCCCGGGAAGCGGGATGGGGCTCGCGATCTGCCGGAAGATCGCCGAGCGCCACGGCGGGGCGATCTCGGTCCAGAGCGCCCCCGAGCGCGGCACGCGCGTCACCGTCGTCTTCCCGGCCGTCCGGGCCGCCGGTCCGGAGCCGGCGCCGCGGGAGAAGGTCTTCATCTGAGGGAGAACACCATGGAGCAGCGAGTCAGCATCCTATTGATCGAAGACGACCCCGACTACACGATGCTCATCAACGTGTACGTCAACGAGGCCTGCGGCGCGTCCGTGAGATACCTCATCGAGAGCGCCGTCAGCCTGCAGAGCGGCCTGGACCTGATGTCCCGGCAGGAATACGACATCGTCCTGCTCGACCTGATGCTTCCCGACAGCCGCGGCCTCGACACCTTGATCAAGGTCCGCGCGAAGGCGCCCAGCATGCCCGTCGTCGTTCTGACCAACCTCGATCAGGACGACCTCGGCGTGGAGGCGATCGCCCACGGCGCCCAGGACTTCCTCTCGAAGAACAAGCTCGACGCCGGGCGCCTGCGCCACGCGATCGGCTTCGCGCTCGCCCGCGACCGCCTGTTCCATCAGATGGAGCACCTCATCGAGGGCCTGCCCGACGGCATGATCATCGTCGACCGCAGCCGCATGGTGCGCTACGCCAACGCGGCGGCCCTGGCCCTGTTCGGCCGCAAGAGGGAGCAGCTCGTAGGCCGGCTGTTCGAGCACTCCCTGTCGACCGACAAGGCCCTGGAGATCAAGCTCCCCGACGCCTCCGGCGAGGCGCGCTGCGCCGAGGTCCGCGCCGCCGAGATCGAATGGAAGGGCTACCCGGCCTGGGTCGCCACGGTCCGGGACGTCAGCGAGCTCAAGAAGCTCGAGCAGGTCCGCGCCGAGGTCAAGGAGCGCCGGCACACCGACGGCCTCAAGGACCAGCTCCTGAGCACGGTGGCCCACGAGCTGCGCACGCCGCTGAGCGTGGTCAAGGCCGTCATCGGCACCTTGCGCGACCACCTCGCCGGCCCGTTGACCCAGGACCAGGCCGACCTCGTGGGCACGGCCGACCGCCACATCGGCCGGCTGACCCGCCTGCTCAACAACTTCCTCGACCTCACGCGCCTGGAGTCGCGCCGCTCGCGCGTCAACCGCGTGCCGCTCGATCCGCTGACGCTCGTCTTCGAGGTGTGCGAGGGCGTGCGCCTGGCCCACCGCGGGCGCGCCGTGGTGCTCAACGTCGACCTCCCGAAGAGGCTCCCCAGCGTGAGGGTGGATCCGGACATGATCGCGCAGGTCCTGGGAAACCTGCTGGACAACGCCCTGCGCTACGCGCGCGGGCGCGTGACCGTGCGGGCCAAGGCCTCCGAGGACGAGGTCGAGATCTCCATCGTCGACGACGGCCCGGGCATCCCGACCGAGAAGCTCGCGCTGCTGTTCGACAAGTTCGTCCAGCTCGACCGGCCGAAAGGCGGCGAGGGCTACAAGGGCACGGGGCTCGGACTCGCGATCTCGCGGGAGATCATGGCGCTCAACGGCGGCCGGATCTGGGCGGACAACGCCTCCGGGCGCGGCGCCTGCTTCCGGTTCACGCTCCCGCTCTCGTCGAAGACGGAGGCCGCGCCGGCGGAGGAATACTCCCATGCCCGCCCCGGCGACTGAGACCAAGAAGATCCTGATCGTCGACGACGAGCGCGACCTCGTCGCGCCGCTCGCCCTGCGCCTGAGATCCCTCGGCCGCTACGAGGTGGCCGTCGCGTTCGACGGCGCCGAGGGGCTCGCGAAAGCGGCGAAGTTCCGTCCCGACGTCGCGCTCATCGACCTGTCCATGCCCAAGCTCGACGGCTGGGCGCTGTGCCGCCGCCTGCGCGGAGACCCGCGCACGCGCGGGGTCAAGGTCGTCATCATGACCGCCTGGCTGTCGCCGGACCTGGGGCGGCGCGCCCTCTCCGAGGGGGTCGCCGACCTCCTCATCAAGCCGTTCGAGGACGAAGACCTGCTGAAGGCATTGTAAGTTAACTGCTTGTTTGGCGGCGCGCGGACGCGCCCGCGTCTATAATCCGGCAAGATGCCGCGCATCCTGAGCGTCGAGGACGACCCCGACTTCCAGCACCTGATCTCGATCGCGCTGCGCAACCAGGGCTTCGAGGTCCATTACGCGTTCACCGGCCCGGAGGGAGTCGAGAAGGCCCTGTCGCTCAACCCCGACCTGATCCTGCTCGACATGATGCTGCCGGGCTTCAGCGGGGCGGAGGTCGTCAGGCGGCTGACCAAGAACAAGGCGACGAGCGACATCCCGATCGTCGTCCTGACCGCCTATCCCACCGACGCCGATTTCTTCGAGAGCGCGATCAAGTCCCTCGGCGCGGTCGAGTACCTGCGCAAGCCCGTGCAGATGGAGGCCCTCGTCAAGGTCATGCGCCGCCTGCTCTCCTCCCGCAAGACCAAGCCGCCGTTCGCGGTCTGGAGGCGCGGCGCCTTCCGGATCATGCCCGAGTCGAAGTCGGTCTGGATCGGCGGGACCTTGATCGCCAACCTCGCCCCGAAGCGCTTCGAGGTCCTCTTCCATCTCCTGCAGAGCGACGGGCCGGTCCCCTGGGAGGAGCTGCTGCGCAACATCTGGGGCCGGGACGGGACGAAGAACGACCTCGAGAAGGCCGTGCAGCGCCTGCGCGAGGACCTCGGCGCCGAGGGCTACCGGCTGACCACCACGCGCGAAGGCTACCGGCTCACGGTTTGACCCGCGAGTGACGCGCAGGGCCTAAAATCGGTAAGATGGGCCGATGCCCCTCGCCTTCAAGCCCTACGGCGGACTCGACGGCCTCCTGGTCGTCGAGGGCCCCTTTTTCCCGGACGAGCGCGGATATTTCTTCGAGGCCTTCCGCGCCGACGAGTGGGCCGAGGCGGGCCTGCCACCGCTGGTGCAGGACAACCTGTCCCGCTCGAGGAAGGGCGTCGTGCGCGGCCTCCATTATCAGATCCCCCCCCAGGCCATCGGCAAGCTCGTGCGCTGCGCGCGCGGGAGGATCTTCGACGCGGTCGTCGACCTGCGCCGCGCCTCGCCGACCTACGGTAAGTCCGTCTCGATCGAGCTCGACGACGCCGGCAACCGCATGTTCTGGGTCCCCGCCGGCTTCGCTCACGGCTTCTGCGCGCTGACGGAGACCGCGGACGTGACCTACAAGGTCACCGGCTACTGGAGCAAGGCGGTCGACGCGGGCATCCGCTGGAACGACCCCGCCCTCGGCATCGCCTGGCCGGTCACCCCGGCCGAGGCCGTCGTGACCGCCAAGGACGCGGCCCTGCCCCTGCTCGCCGACGCCGCCAGCCCCTTTTAGTGGCCATCCTCCCGTCCCTCCTCATCGAGCAGGTCCGCATGGCGGCGCCTTTCCTGTTCGAAGGTCCGCAGCCCGAGGGGCCCGCCCGCCGCTACCTGCGCGTGCTGCGCGCCTACGACGGGCTGGAGCTCAACGCGCTGGAATACTACGAGCTGTGCCTGTGCGCGCACTGGGCGACGGCGGGCAGCTTCGTGCCGACCGACGTGGACAACGGCATCCGCTGGAAGCACTGGCAGGACGTCCAGCCCGGCCTCGTCGAGGAGCAGGCGAAGCTCGTGCTCGAGTCGCTGTCCTGGGACTACGCCCCGGTCACGGCCAAGATCACCGGCGAGGGCGCGCGGAGGCTCTCCACGCACGAGGGGACCTGGTTCTCCGTCGCGGTCGGCGCCTACGCCGCTTGCCTGGAGGCCCGTCCCGCCCTCTCGACCATCGTCCTCGACGCGATGCGGACCGAGGCCGACCGGGAAGACCGCGCCTACGCCGCGAGCGGCGGCCCGCTCGAGCTCCTCAAGTCCTCGGCCCTGATCGCCCACAACTTCGGGGACCTCGACCGCGTCGCCGACCAATGGGAGCTCGCCCCCGGCGACCCCCTGCGCCGCGCCCTCTACGACGCCGCCAAGCCCGGCTCGCCCCTGTTCGGCGGCCGCCTCGGACGCGCGGGGCTCCTCCACCAGAAGCACATGGGCGCCGACAACCACCGCCACTACCCGCTGCGCTCCGCGAAAGGCCTGCGCAAGTCCGCAGACCTCCTCCTCCCCGTCGGACCTTTCTTCGACGACTGGGGCCGCCGCGTCGGCCGCCATCCCGCGCTGACGCCCGAGGAGGTCGCCGAGGCCGTGCGCGCGCTGACCGACGGCTGGGTCCGCATGCACGCGCCCGCGGGCTACGCCCGCGCTCTCTCCGGCATACTCGAGGTGTTCCCGGGCGGCCGGCGCGCGCTCGGCAAGCTCCTCCCCGCGAAGGACCAGCGCATGCTGGAGTCGGGACCGCTCAAGGCGGCGATGGACATCCCGCAGGAACGCTTCGAAGCCCAGTGGGCGAACAAGGTCGCCAAGGACCGCGGCGCTTCCGCGCTCCGGGCGTTGATGGCCGCAGGCCAGCTCTTTCTTTGCGGCATGGCATGGAGCGCGCCGCTCGAGGATGGGAAAGCGGCTTTGAGCTCCGGCGATCTCAAAACGGCCGTTATCCTATTCGAATCGGAGGCGAAAAAGGGGAACGCCGAGGCCCTGCTCGAACTGGGAAGGTGCTACCAAACCGGACGCGGCGTGAAGAAAGACATTGGGACGGCGATCCGGCACTTCGAGACCGCCGCTGAACGAGGGAATACCCGAGCCGCGGTCTATCTTTGGGGCCACTACCGGGAAGGGAAGGCGATTCCCCGCGACGCTCCCAAAGCGATGCAGTGGTTGAGACATGCCGCCGCTCACGACGATACGCTGGCGCAGACGATCCTGGGCGGCATGCATTATAAGGGCAGCCCCGAGGACGGCGTAACGCAGGATTACGTCAAAGCCATCGGATGGTTTCGAAAGGCCGCCGGACTCGGGGATGATGAAGCGCGGGCGAACCTTTGCGCGGCCTATTCGGACGGGAAGGGAGTACGCAAGGACTTGATCGAGGCGTACGCATGGTGCCTGCTCGCGAATAAGCCGGGGATCCGCTTCGTCGGAGACATGATGTCGCGAATGGAGCGGGAATTGACCGCGGAGCAGATCGCGTCCGCAAGGCTGCGCGCCGGGGCCTTGGAACGGAAAGCCCGGCCGCCCAGAGGTCTCTGACCGCCGGCATGAAGGTCCTCATACTCGGCGGCACGAAGTTCGTCGGGCGGCACATCGTCGAAGCCCTGCTCGCGGGCGGGCACTCCGTCGGCGTCCTGACGCGCGGCAAGACGCCCGACGACCTCCCCCCGCGGGTCGAGCGCCTGCGCGGCGACCGGGACGAAGGGGCGGCCGGCCTCACGGCCCTGAAGGGCCGCTCCTGGGACGCCTGCGTGGACGTGAGCGGTTACATACCGCGGCAGGTGCGCCCCAGCGCCGAGGCTCTCAGGGGCATAGTCAGCCGTTATGTATTCATCAGCACGGGGAGCGTGTACGGCGACGCGAAACAGCGGCCGGTGACCGAAGAGAACCCCACGATGCCCCCCGCCGCCGAGGACGTGACGGTCATCGACGGCGACACCTACGGCCCCCTCAAGGTGACCTGCGAGAACATCGTCCGGGACATCTACGAGGCGAAGGCAACCATCCTGAGACCGCAGATCGTCGCGGGGCCGCATGACCCCAGCGGGCGCTTCACTTATTGGGTGAAGCGCGCGTCCTTGGGCGGGACGATGCTTGCCCCCGGCGACGGGACCGACCACGTCCAGGTCATCGACGGCCGCGACCTGGCGCGTTTCGCGCGCAAAACGCTCGAGGAAGGCATCACGGGGACGTTCAACATGGCGGGGCACCGCGTCACCTGGGCGGAGTTCATGGCTATCCTGGCCCCGAAGGACCCCGTTTGGGTGCCCAAGGACATCCTCGAGGACGTGGACTCAGCCGAGCTGCCCCTGTATCGCCCCGAGCACGGCGCCTACGCGGGCTTGATGGACGTCGATAACGCCAAGGCGCTCGCGGCGGGATTGAGATTGAGCGGCCTCGCGGTCACCGTCAAGGACACGCGCGACTGGCTCGCGGGAGTGGACCTTCCATTGCCGCTGACGCCCGCGAAAGAGAAGGAACTGATCTTGAAAGCGCGCCGTTGAGCCGAGTCATACACCCTATCCACAGGCAAATCCGGAAAAACTGTTGTTGACAACAGTTTTGTCGCGGCGAGCGTATCGCTACTCGTAGTGCAGCGCCTCGACGGGGTCGAAGCGCGAGGCCTTCCAGGCGGGATATAAGGCGAACAGGAAGCCGGTGCCGAGCGCGATGAGAAGCGCCCCGGCGACGTGGACCAGGCTGATCTCGAGCATGCGGTCCTCCTTCGGCGCGAGATACCAGATGCCGAGGATGCCCAGGCCCGTGCCGCCGACGCCGCCGATGACGCCCAGCATCATCGCCTCGGAGACGAACTGCCAGACGATGTCGGCGCGCGTCGCGCCCAGCGCGCGGCGTATGCCGATCTCGCGCACGCGCGAGAAGATGGTGGCGAGCGTCACGTTCATGATGCCGATGCCCGAGGCGAGGATGGCCACGATGCCGATGATCATGATGGAGACGACGAACTCCCGCATCTGGCTCAGGGCGCTCTGCATGATCTCGCGGTAGTCCTTGACCTCGAAGTCCTCCTCGCCGCGGTGGCGGGCCTTGAGCAGGACCTTGATGCGGCGCAGGTAGGCCGACGCCGTCGCCGCGTCGCCGGTGTCCACGCTGATGGACTCGATGACCTCGGGGTTGCGCTGGTAGCGCGGGACGAGGAAGCGCTGGTAGGCGGTGGCCGGGACGAGGGCGACGCCCTGCCCGCCCCAGGAGCGGCCGAACCAGCGCGGGTCCTTGTCTCGGGGCGGCTCCTTGAGGACGCCCACGACGGTGAAGAGGTGCTCGCCGAGCAGGACGCGGCGGCCGAGAGGGTCGCGGCGGGAGATGTGCTTGGTCAGGGCCTGCTCGGGCCAGTACTTGGCCCAGTAGGGCTTCTTGATCCAGCCGCCGGCCTGGATGAGGACGCACACGCGCGCCGCCTCGGCGACGTCGCGCTCGTTGATGAGGCGGCCCCGCACGGCGTACACCCAGTCGCGCTTGGCCCATTCGGCGGTGACTCCGCGGGCGCGGATGCCGTCGTTCTTGAAGTCGTCGAGGCGCATGCGCGTGCCCCAGCTGGAGATCATCGGCGAGACCATGAACAGCTCGGGGTACTGCCGGCGGATCTCGAGGGCGTCGCCGTAGGTGAGCCCAGGGGAGAGCCCCTTCGACTTATAGTTGTTCTTCTGGGAGACCTCGATGCGGCCGGGGCCGGCGAGGCGCAGGGCGTCGTTGTAGCGCTTCATCATGCCCGCGGTCTGAGAGAAGGTGAACAGCATCGCGGCGATGCCGATGGCCAAGGACAGGCTCGTCATCGCGGAGCGCGTCTTGTGGGCGCGGATCTCGACGAGCGCCGAGCGTCCAAGTTCGGAGAGCTTCATTCGGCCTTGAGCGCCTCGACGGGATCGAGCCGCGAGGCCCGGTAGGCGGGGATGAAGGCGAAGGCGGCGCTCACGAGCGCGGCGAGCGCGATGCCCGCCAGGCATTGGAGCCAGGTGATCTGCGCGATGTCGCGGGAGCCGCCGAGCCCGGAGAGCCACCTCACGCCCCCGAGGCCGAGTCCGACGCCCGCCGCGCCGCCCGCGGCGCCGAGCATGGCCGCCTCGAAGAGGAACTGGGCGAGGATGTCGGCGCGGGAGGCGCCGATGGCGCGGCGCACGCCGATCTCCCGCACGCGGGCGAAGATGGTCGCCAAGGTCACGTTCATGATGCCGATGCCGCCCGCGAGCAGAGCCACGACTCCGAGGGCGAGGCCGGCCTTCACGTACTTGCGCATCTCCTCCATCTTGGTCTCGATCTCCTCGCGGTCGTCCTTGACCTCGAAGTCCTCCTCGCCGCGATGGCGGCGCTTGAGGATGGCCTCGACCTGCCTGCGGCGCGAGGCCAAGGTGCGCTCGCTGCCCGTGTCGATGCGGATCTCGTCGACGGCGTCGGGGTTGTTCGAGTCCTGGGCGAGATGCTGCTGGTAGGCGGTGATGGGCACGAGGATGTTGGGCGTGTTCCAGCTGTCCCAGCGGGGGTCCTTGTCGCGCGGCGGCTGGGTCAGCACGCCGACGACGGTGAACACGGAGTTCTCCAGGCGCACCTGGGCGCCCAGCAGGTCGCGGCGCTTGGCGAAGGCGTCGTACTCGTTGTCGTCCATCCAGAACCTCGCCCAGAAGGGCTTCTTGATCCAGACCGCGGGCTCGATCATCACCGCGACGCGGGAGCGGTGCTCGACGTCCCACTCGTTGAGGAAGCGCCCGCGCAGGCGGTACACCCAGTCGCGCCGCGCGAAATCGGAGGTGCCGCCGGTGATCTTGACCCCGTCGACCGAGGAGCGGCCGTGGACGAGCTTGGCCCAGTTGGTGGACTCGGGCTCGACCATGTACAGGTCGGGGAGCTCGCGCCGCAGGGCCAGGGCGTCCCCGTAGGTCAGCCCCTGGGAAAGTCCTTTCGAGACGTAGTTGCGCTTCTTCTCGATCGTCAGGCGGCCCGGGCCCATCAGCTCCAGGTTCCTCTCGAGAGCCTCTTTCATCCCCTGCGTCTGCGCCATCGTGTAAAGCAGGGAGGCGACGCCGACGGAGACGGCCGCGAACGACAGCGTGGAGCGGAACTTGTTGGCGTAGATCTCGCGGGCGCCGGCGCGCAGGGCCTCGCCCGCGTTCACGCGAGCGCGCCGTCCTTGATGCGGATGACGCGCCCCGCCGCCGCGCCGATGGCGGGGTCGTGGGTGACGAGGACGACGGTCATGCCCTCGGCGTTGAGCTCCTTGAAGAGGGCCAGGATCTCGACGGAGGACTTCGAGTCGAGGTTGCCCGTGGGCTCGTCGGCGAGCAGCAGCGCCGGCTTGTTGGCGAGCGCCCGCGCGATGCCGACGCGCTGGCGCTCGCCGCCGGAGAGCTGCAGCGGCGTGTTCTCCGCCTTGCGGCCGAGGCCGACGCGCGTCAGCAGCTCGCGGGCGCGCGCGCGGCGCTCGTCGACGCCCGTCCCCGCGTAGGCCATGGGCAAGGCGACGTTCTCGAGCGCGGAGAGGCGCGGCAGGAGGTTGAAGGCCTGGAAGACGAAGCCGATGCGCGCGCGTCGCAGGCCGGTGATCTCGGCGTCGGTCAGGCGCGCGGTCTCGGCGCCCTCGAGGAGGTATTTGCCGCCGGTGGGGCGGTCGAGGAGGCCGAGTATGTTGAGGAGGGTGGACTTGCCGCACCCCGAGGGACCCATGATCGCGACGAATTCGGCGTTCGCGATAGCGAACGATACCCCTTTGAGAGCCTGATAGCCCCCCTGATAAGTCCGGGTCAGACCGTCGACGTGTATCGCGTTCACGACTTGGGCTTGTCGTCCGGCTTCTCGGTGAGGAGCTTGTCGCCTTCCTTGACGCCCTCGAGGACCTCGACGTCCATCTCCGAGCGCAGGCCGAGCTTGAGCGGGGTCTTCTTCGGCTTCTCCTCGCCGGCGACGACATACGCGAACTCCTTGCCCCCTTCCTCGAAGACGCCGGACAGGGCCAGCTTGAGGACCTTCTTGCGCGAGTCGAGCAGGCCGTCGACGCGGGCGGTCATGCCGGGCTTCAGGCGCGCGTCGCTCTTGAGCAAGGTCACCTCGACTTTGAAGTTCTTGAGGTTGTTGTTGTCCTTCTCCGCCTGGGGCGAGACCAAGGTCACCTTGGACGGGAAGTCCTGGCCGGGCAGGGCGTCGACGGTGACCTTCACGTCCATGCCTTCCTTGAGCTTTAAAATATCCATCTCGGAGATCTTCATCTTCACCACGAGGCGGGAGAGGTCCGCCACGGTCATCAGGTAGGTCGGCGTCTGCGACTCCATCAGCCCCGTGACGTACTCCCCGAGCTTGGAGAGACGGCCTTCCTGGGAGTTGTTCGAGCCCCGGTCCTGGTAGCGCATGACGACGCCGTCGATGGGCGCGGTCAAGGTCGTGGGCACGTAGGCCTCGGCCTCGGTGCGGCCGGGCTGGATGACGGCCAGCTTCTCCCCCTTGCGCACGCGCGTCCCCTCGTCGACGAAGAGCTCGATGACGCGGCCCGACACCTTCGAGGCCACGTCGACGAAGGTCTTCGGCGTCAGCTCGCCGGAGTCCATGAAGTGGAGCTCGATGTCCCCGCGCGCGACGGTAACGACCGCCGCGCCGCTGCCTTCGGCGGCGCCTCCTTTATACTTCTTCCAGCCGGCGGCGCAGAGCAGGACGGCGACGACGAGGACGACGACGGCCGTCTTCGACGATCTCAGCTTCACCATAATGGCTCTCCCACCGCGCGCTTGTAGCGGGCGCGGTCGATGAAAATGTCGTGCAGGGCCAGGGCGCGCTCGACGCGGGCGTTGAGGTAGTCGTTCTGCGCCTGGTTCATGCGGATCGCGTCCGCCGCGCCCTGCTGATACTGCCGTCCCACCAGCTCGAGGGACCTCGCCGCGATCTCCTCCTTAAGGAGCGCGACCGTGTAGGAGCTCGAGACCCTCTCCAGATTGATGTACGCATTGTACACTTCGGACTTGACCGTCCGCTCGGCGGAGCGGCGCGCCGCCTCGGCCCGTCTCTGCTGAGCCCGCGCCGAGGAGACCGCCCAGCCCTGGGTGAAGCCGTTGAAGCCGACGGGCAAAGACAGCGAGAGGCCCACCTGATGGTTCGGGTTCGGCGAAGCCGTCCCGCCGCCGGCGGCGTAGCGCGTCCGGGTCCAGGTCGCGTCGGCCTTGAGGCTCGGCAAGGCTCCCTGGACGGCCTGCTGGACGGCGACGCGGGCGCGGTCGAACTCCTCCCGGGCCTGGACCACCTCGGGGCGGAGCTCGAGGGCGCGGGAGAAGTCGGCCTCGACGAGCGGCAGGTCGGTGGCGCCCGCCTGGAGGTTCACCGTGAGCGCCGCCTCGTCGAGGGCGCCGCGGTCGATCAGGTCGTTGAACTCGACCAAGGCCTTCTTGCGCTCGGCCCCGGCCGAGATGAGGCGCAACTCGGAGGAGCGCATGTCGGTCTCGCTCTTGAGCAGGTCGGCCAAGCTCTTCATGCCGTTCTTGTACAGGTCGAGGGACTGCTCGTACTGCCGCTTCTGGTCGCGCAGGTTCTGCTGGGCCACGCCGAGCAGCTCGGTCTTCGAGTCCAGGTCGTAGAAGGCGGAGATCGCCGCGAAGGCCCGGTCCTGGCGGGCCGCGTTCCAGGCGGCGCGGGCCGCGCGCCGCGTCATCGCCGCCGCGCGCGTCTTCTGCAGGTCCTCGAAGCCGTTGAACAGGTTCCAGTTCGCCGTCGTCACGGCTTGCCCCAGGCGCGGCGCGAACTCGCCGCGGCGGTAGCGGGAGCCGCCCAGGAGGTCGTGGCCGTAGGAGTATTGGGTGTAGGAGAAGCCGAGCGTGGGAAGGAACATCGCGGCGGCCTGCCCCTTGAGCGCGGCGTCCGCCGCGGTGAACGCGTCCTCCGCCGAGCGAACCTCCGGGGAGGACGCGAGCGCGGACGCCGTGTAGGAGGAGACGGTGAAGCCGTCGGCCAGGACCGGGGAGGAGAGCAGCACCAGATAGGTCAGGGCGGAGAGGAGGTTCATCTCGGGGGCCGGGCGGCTTATTCTAGCATGCCTCCGGCGGGCTCATCGAGCATGACGCCCATCATAGGTCCTTGGACCTCCCACTTGACCGGGCCCTAGGCCCCTTCATCCCTGGGCCCGCCGGGCCCATACTCTGTCATGGCCCTGAACCGAGCGCTGCTGCTGCTCCTGCTCCTCGCCGCTCCGGGCTCCGCCGCCGTCCGGCTCTCCGTCTCCCCCGGCCCGCTGTCCCCCGAGGCCGTCGCCCGCACCGAGGCCGCCGCCGCCAAGCTCCTGGAATACCCCGTCCGCGACGCCCACGCCCAAGGGCTGGTCCTGACGGCGAGCTCCTGGAAGGCCGGCCTCGCCCCCGCCGAGCGGGAGCGCCTGCTCCAGACCCTTTCGGCCTCGTGGGGCCGCCGCCTCGCCGTCCGGGAGGACGCCGCTGCCGGCGCCGGAGTCCGCGGCCTCGTCCCGCCGCCCTCCGCCCTCGACTTCCGCGGCCGCACCGACGCGATCCGCGCCCGCCTCGACGCCGCTCCCCGCCCGCTCGACCGCTCCGGCCAGGACCGCTTCTACGACGGCGGGCGGAGCGCGGAGGAGCGATCCGTGAGCGCCGGCGCCCCGTCCGCGCGCCCCCGCTTCGCCTTCGCCGCCGCCGCCCCGCGGCCGGCCGCCGCGGTCCCGCCCGCGCCCTCCGCGCCGAAGGCCTCCGAGCCGATCTCCTGGAAGAAGGCGGGCGTCGAGGTCCTCAAGGGCGCCGGCCACGCGATCAAGGACGTCTTCACGTGGAAGGGCCTGGCCATCGCCGCGGGCTCGGTCGCCCTCGTCACGGTCGCCCCGGTGGCGATCTACGGCCTGCTCGCGCTCGGCGCGGTGTTCTCCGTCTACACCATCGGCAAGGCGGTCGTCGACGGCCGCGCCGCCTACAAGGCCGGCGACGCGCAGAAGTTCTACGGCGCCTCGCAGGAGATGGGGCGAGGCCTGCTCGGTCTGACGCTCACCGCGCTCGGCGCGCGCCACC
Organism: Elusimicrobiota bacterium; assembly: GCA_016182905.1. NCBI lineage: Bacteria > Pseudomonadati > Elusimicrobiota > Elusimicrobiota bacterium. The sequence goes on along the minus strand of JACPFR010000010.1, from coordinate 61,678 downwards.
TGCCGACCAACCTCCGCCCGCACTTCCCGAGCACGTCCGGCGAGTGGCGCGCGATGGCCGCCGCCATGGACGACGAGCCGGTGATCGCCGTCTCCCTCCTGCGCGACCGCCCCAAAAAGCCTTAGCCCTCCGTCCGGGGGAAAAGCTAAAATAGCGAGCTTCGCTCATTTTCGCGTTCCCGGGGAATCCATGGCCGCCGTTCCGCTGCTCGTCGCCAAAGGACTGACCAAGACGTTCCACGGCCAGCAGGTGCTCAAGGGCGTCGACTTCGAGGCCGCCGCCGGCGAGCTGGTCGTCATCGTCGGCCGCTCCGGGTGCGGCAAGTCCACCTTGCTGCGCTGCCTCAACGGCCTCGAGGCGTTCGACGAGGGCTCGATCCGCTTCGGGGACCTCGTCCTCGACCGCGGCGTCGGCGACCCCCGCCGCAACGACCGCTACGACCGCCTGGCCCGGGCGCTGCGCTCCAACTTCGGCATGGTCTTCCAGAGCTTCAACCTGTTCCCCCATCTCGACCTGCTGTCGAACCTCGTCATAGCGCCGATGATCGTCAAGGGCATGACGCGCGCGCAGGCCGAGGCGGTGGCCCTCCCCCTCCTCGAGAAGGTCGGGCTCGCGGGCCACGCGCGGCACTACCCCTCGCAGATGTCGGGCGGCCAGCAGCAGCGCGCCGCCATCGCCCGGGCGCTGGCGATGTCGCCCAAGGTCATGCTGTACGACGAGCCCACCTCGGCCCTCGACCCCTGGCTCGTCGACGAGGTCTTCGACGTGATGCGCAAGCTCGACGCCGGGGGAATGACGCAGATCGTCGTCACCCACGAGACGCGCTTCGCCCGCGAGGTCGCCCGGGAGATCGTGTTCATGGAGGAGGGCCGCGTCGTGGAGAAGGGGCCTCCGGCCCAGATATTCGGGTCCCCGCGAGATCCGCGCACGGTCAAGTACATGAGCAGGTTCGCGGCATGAGCCTCGCACCCCTCCTGCTACTCGCGTGCGCGCTCGGCGCCCACACCGCCCCCGCGAAGACCTTGCGCTGGGGCGGCGACTCCTCCGGCGGCGCGCCCTTCGTCTTCCAGGACCCCAAGGACCCGTCGAAGACCGTCGGCTTCGAGGCCGACCTGGCCGAGGCGCTCGCCGCCGAGCTCGGGCACAAGGCGGAGTTCGTGCAGAACCAGTGGGACAGCCTGGTGCCCGGCCTCAAGCGCGGGAACTACGACGTCGTCATCAACGGCCTCGAGATCACCGAGGACCGCAAGGCCGAGGTGGAGTTCTCCGACCCGTACTACCTGACCTACGAGACGCTGACCGTGCCGAAGGCGGACTTCAGCGTCGCCTCGCTGGCCGACCTCAAGGGCCGCCGCGCCGGCACGCTCAAGGGCGCGCTGGCCGAGCGCCTGCTGGCCGAGGCCGGAGGCGTGACCGTCGTCGGCTACGACACGCAGACGATGCTCTACGACGACCTGGCCAACGGGCGCATCGACGCGGTGCTGATGGACCATCCCGCCGCGGTCTACTACGGCATCGACGCGCGCCTGAAGAACCTCCCCGGACAGTTCGGCCGCATGGCCTACGGCGTGGCGATCCGCAAGGGCGACGACAAGCTTCTCGCCGCCGTCAACGGGGCGATCGCGCGGCTGATGAAGTCCGGCAAGCTGCGCGAGATCTACGAAAGATGGGGCATATGGAATCCGGTGATGGCCGCAGCGTTCGCCGACGAGTCTTCGAACCATGCCGAGCCTACCGAATATGCCGCGTACCTCGCCGCGCGCGGGGTCAAGCTCGGCTGGCGCGCGTCGCTGGCCAAGTACGGGAGCTACGTGCCGCTGCTCGCCAAGGGCGCGGTCACCACGGTCGAGCTCTCCTTGCTCGCGATGTTCTTCGCCGTCCTCCTCGGATTGACCCTCGCCCTGATGAAGCTGTACGGCCCGTGGCCCGTGTCCGCGCTGGCGACGCTGTACGTCGAGTTCATCCGCGGCAGCCCGCTGCTCATCCAATTGTTCTTCATCTTCTACGGCCTGCCCACCGTCGGCATCAAGCTCCAGCCCTTCGCCGCCGCCGTCCTCGGACTGGCGCTCAACTACGCCGCCTACGAGGCCGAGGTGTACCGCGCCGGCATACAGGCCATCCCCCACGCCCAGATGGAGGCCGCCTTGGCGCTCGGCATGACGCGCTGGCAGGCCCTGCGCCACATCATCATCCCCCAGGCCCTGCGTCTGGTCCTCCCCCCGACGACCAATGATTTCATAGCATTGCTCAAGGACTCCTCCCTCGTGTCCGTGATCACGATGGTCGAGCTGACCCGCGTCTACGGGCAGCTCGCCGCGTCGACCTACGACTACCTGGGCATCGGCGTCCTGACCGCTCTGATGTACGTGCTCATCGGCCTGCCGTTCGTGCGCCTGTCGCGCTGGGCCGAGGCGCGCCTGGCCGTCGAGCGGCGGCCGAGGATTTCTTAGGAGACCGATCTCATGGGACAGAACCTGAAAGCCGCGAAGGCCGAATCCGCCTGGGTGCTCGAGCTGATCGCGAAGAAGAAGCTCACCGCCGCCGAGAAGAAGAAGGTCGTCGGCGAGTCGGTCAAGTACTGGATCGACCACGTCAACGAGGGCTTCCTGAAATACCGGAAGTCCGTCAGCACCGACTACACGGCCGTCGAGTGGGAAGACGACGGCGCGGTCTTCCGCGACATCAATGGCAAGGAGTTCATCGACATGCTCGGCGGCTTCGGCGTGTACGTCACCGGCCACCGCCACCCGAAGGTCCTCAAGGCCGTCATGGACCAGCTCGGCCGCCAGGGCATCCACTCCCAGGAGCTCATCGACCCCCTGCGCACCTACCTCGCCCATCTCGTCTCTTTGATCACGCCCGGCGACCTGCAGTACGCGTTCCTGACCAACTCAGGCACGGAGTCGGTCGAGGGCTGCCTGAAGATGGCCGTGCTCGCCACCGGCCGCCACAAGTTCATCGGCGCCATCGGCGGCTTCCACGGCAAGAGCATGGGCTCGCTCGGCGGCACCTCGAAGGCCGTGTTCCGCGAGCCGTTCCTGCCGCTGCTCAACTGGTCGCACGTGCCGTACGGCAACGTCGACGCGCTCAAGACGATGATGGAGTCCTGCGACTTCTCCGGCGACCGCGTGGCGGCCGTCGTCCTCGAGCCGATCCTGGGCGAGGGCGGCATCGTCGTCGCCCCTCCCGGCTACCTGGCCGCCGCGCGCGAGCTGTGCGACAAGTTCGGCGCGATGCTCATCCTCGACGAGATCCAGTCCGGCATGGGCCGCACCGGCAAGATGTTCGCCTGCGAGCACGACGGCGTCGTGCCCGACCTGATGGCCCTGGGCAAGGGCTTCGGCGGCGGCATCATGCCGATCGGCGCGGTCGTCGGCACGGCCAAGACCTGGGAGCGCTACATCGACAACCCGTTCCTGCACACGACCACCTTCGGCGGCAATCCCCCGGCCTGCGCCGCGGCCATCGCCACCATCAACGTGCTCCTCGACGAGGACCTCCCCCGCCAGGCGGCGGAGAAAGGCGAGTACATGCTCACGCAGCTGAACGCGCTCGCCGCGCGATACCCGCGCATTTTAAAGCTCGCGCGCGGCCGCGGCCTCATGCTCGGCATGGAGTTCATGGACAACGACCTCGGCTACGAGGTGGCCAAGCAGCTGTTCGGGCGCAACATCCTGATCAGCGGCACCTACATCAACGCCCGCGTCCTGCGCCTGGAGCCCGCGCTGACCATCAGCCGCGCCCAGCTCGACGTCTTCCTTGGCGCGCTCGAGGCGTCGCTGAAGGCGGTGGCCAAGGCGCGCGGACTCAAATAGGCCCGACGAACAGCGCCTCAGAAAACTACTGATAATCACTGTTCCGGGGAATAGCGATTATCAGTAGTTTTTCCCGAACAAGGGCCGTTGACGGTCGTGGGGCGATGCGGTAGACTCGCTTCATGCTCACCCTCCTTCTTCTCCTCGTGGCGGCCCCCGCGGGCGCCGAGACTCTCGTTCAGTCACGCCCCGCCAAAGCGCTGCTCAACGAGCGCATCGAGCTCAAACCCATCGCGGGGCATCACTTCAACGCCGAGGCGCCCCAGAAGTGCGGCAAGAACCGGGCCGACGAGGTCACGCCGCGCGTGTTCCGCTGCCGGCTCGCCTCGTCGGGCGAGGTCGAGGTCGTCGCCAGCGTCTGCGACGACGCCAAGACCTTCTGCCGCCAGGAGCGCTTCACCGTCTCGGTCGCCGGCAAGAAGAAGGACGCCCAGCGGGCGAAGGTCGAGCCCAAGCCCCACCCCTTCGCCCCCGGCTTCCTCGTCAACGAGCCGGGCAAGGCCGTGACCTTCGCCCGCCGCGCGCACGAGCCGATCTTCGTCCACTTCTACGGCATCTGGTGCCCGCCCTGCAACATGCTGGAGGAAGGCGTCTACCCGACCGAGACCTTCCAGAAGGCCGCCGAGGGCTTCACTTTGCTCGCGCTCGACGCCGACGCGGAGTTGAGCTGGGAGTGGAAGGCACGCTTCAAGATCGGCGGCTACCCGACCTTGCTCGTGCTCGACGAGCGCGGCCAGGAGGTCTCCCGCGCCGTCGGCTACCGCTCCCCCGACGCGCTGGCCGCCTTCCTCGCCGAGTCGCGCCGCCTGATGGACGAGCCGATCGAGGTCGCGGCCTTGGCCGTCGAGAAGGCCGGTCCCGCGGAGGACGGCCCGCGCCGCGCCCGCGTCGCCCGCTGGCGCCTGGAGCGAGGAGAGCCCGCCGAGGCCCTCGCCGCCGCCGCCAAGGCCCCCGCGGCCCGGCGCGAGGCGCTGCTCGCCGCCAAGGAGGTCGCCGCCAAGGCCGACGACGCCGTCGGGGTGCTCGCCGCGCTGACCGCGCTGACCTCCGAGTATCCGGAGGACGCCGAGTTCACCGACTGGGCCGGCGACCTCCTCGAGCGCGACCGCCCCACGGGCGAGGCGCTGTGGGGCGCCGTGCGGGCCTCCGTCGCGCGCTGGTCCGCGGATCCCAAGCTCAGCGAGCACGGCCTCGTGCCGGGCGACATGTTCGCCTACGAGGCGTCCTTCCTCGAGTCGCTCGGCAAGGAAGACCTGGCGAAGAGCGCCTGGTCCCGCGCCGCCGAGGCCTACGGCGCCGACGCCAAGGCCTCCAAGCTCAAGGTCGCGCGCGGCGCGAACCTGGAGCGCGCCTACTGCCTGGCCAAGGCCGGCCGCCTCGACGAGGCGCGCGCGCTGTACGACTCCCTCGTCGGCGCCTACCCCGACGAGTTCACCTTTCAATACGGCTACGCGCGGCTGCTGTTCGAGCAGAAGGAGCTTCCCGCCGCCCTGATCTCCGTCCGCGCCGCCGTCAAAGCCGGCTACGGCGACAACTGGCTGCGCGCCGTCGCCCTCGAGGCGAAGATACTCAAGGCCATGGGCCTCAAGGACGAGGCCGCCAAGTCGCTCGACGCCGCGCTGGCCGAAGCCGCGGCGCCCAAGTCCGCCGCGGTGCGCACTCACCGCTACCTCGCAGAGCTGCGCCGCCTGCGCGCCGAACTTTAAACGCAGACGGCCGAGCCGCAGCCGGGGCCTGCCGTCAGGGCGCGCTCGGCACGCTGCGCAGGGTCTTCAAGGCTCCTCCCCACGCGACGAGCTGATCGAGCATCGCGTTGACGGCCTTCTCCTGGTGGGCGCCGGGCGTGAAGACCTCGAAGCGCTCGAAATCGGAGCGCAGGGACAGGACGACCTGGTTGCGCACGGTCGCGACCTGGAGCTCGGCCAGGGAGAGCCGCAGCTGCTCGACGGCGCGCGTCCCCCCCGTGCCGCCGTAGGCGACGAAGCCGGCCGCCTTGTCGTTCCACTCGGGGTACAGGAAGTCGAGCGCGTTCTTGAGGGCCGCGGAGGTGCCGTGATTGTACTCCGGCGAGACGAAGACGTAGGCGTCGAAGGTCTCGATCTTCGCCGACCAGGCCTTGGTGTGCGGCTTCGCGTACTGTCCCTCCGCCACCGCCGCGGGGACGTCCTCGTCGAGCAGCGGCAGGGCGAAATCCAGGAGGTCGACGAGCTCGTAGCGGTCGCCGCCGCGCTTCTGGGCGACCTCGTGGACCCACTTCGCGACCGCCAACGCCTTGCGGCCCGGGCGGGTGCTCCCGACGATGATCCCGATGTTCAGCATGACGCCAGTGTACCGCCGCGGACGGCTTTCCGGGAATTGAGGAATTGGAACCGTTTGATGAAAAAGCCCTCCGTCGCCGGAGGGCTTTCGACTATCCTTGAGGAGAGAGGCGCGGCTTAGAACATGTCGTGGTAGGGCGGCCAGCGGCCGTCCTGGAAGCGAGGATTGCTGGGGCCGCCGTTCCACGGCCGCGCGGGGGTGGACGAGGACGCCGAGCCGGCGCCGGGGTGGATGTCGGGGACGCTCCCCTTCGGCTCGGCGGCGCGGCGGGAGAAGAAGGGGTCGCGCGCGTAGGCGATGGCGCGCAGGGCCGCGGCCGTCTTCATCGGCCGGGTCTGGTTCGTCAGCATCTCTTGAAGCTTCGAGGGCTTGGGCGAGCCGTCCGCGTTGAGGCCCTGGGAGCGGGAGTACTCCTCGAACTTGCCGGAGCGGACCAGGACGCGGGCCCAGGCGTCGGGCGAGTTGAAGTAGGCCTGCTCGTTGACGCTGGCGATGTCCGCCGGCGACTGGTCCATCAGCTCCTCGAGGGGCGCCAAGGCGTCCGCGCCGCCGGCCAGCTGGGCCGTCACGACGTAGGCATAGAGTATCGGCCAGCTGGAACCGAGGCTGTAGTCCTTCACCCCGCGCGCGTCGAGGTAGCGCTTCATCGCGTCGCCGAGTCCGAGGGTGAGCCCGAGGCGGGAGACCATGGCGGCCCACGCGCGGGACATCTCGTAGCCGGTGCGCGAGTAGCTCGTCTGCGTCTTCATCATGTTGTGCAGGCGGGAGAGGGCCTCGGGGCTCGTCTCCGTCTCGCCGGCGAGCTTGAGCGCGGCCTGGCGCACGGGCTCGGCGCTGTTCGTGCCCCAGAAGGTGGTGTCGCGGAAGATCTTCTGCAGCTCCTCGGTGCGGCCGAGGCGCTTCATCATCGCGAGATAGGCGTCCGCGTCGGTCTTCGCGTGATCGAGGTCGGCGGGCATGCCGACCGCGCCGAGGGCGCGGTTGGCGGCCTCGGAGATGTCGTTCGTGCGCCCCCCCTTGATCTGGGCGGCGCGGCTCATCGCCTGGCGCGTCGCGGCCAGGCCCAGGCGGGCGTAGATGGCCGACAGCGCCTGCACGAGCGCGTTGTGGACCGGGACCTCGTAGTGCGAGGTGCCGGTCACGCGGCGGGCCATGTTCTCGAGGACCTGCACGTCTTCGGCTCCGCCGAAGCGCTCTAAGATGAGCGCCGCGGTCATCGCCAAGGGCCAGTCCGCGCCGACCTCGTTGACGACCTTCGGCGAGGACCACGTGTTCTCCGCCGGAGCCTCGAGGGTCTCGGCGCCCCACTTCTTCGACTCGATCCATCCGCGCGCGGTCGCCGCGGCCGACGGCTGCGCCAGCATGGCGTAGCCCTCGGCCGCGGCGATCCGGATCGCGTGGCCGTCGCGCTGGTTCTCCGAGATGCGCGACTGGTCGATGACGCGCATCATCAGCTCGCGGATCTTGGCCATCTCCCGGATCTGGTGCGGCGTCCAGGCTCCGGCGACTGCGTCGCCGGAACCCCCGGCCGCTGACGCGGCCGCCTTGGTCACCGCCGAGAGGGCCGGGGCCTCCTTGCGGATCTCGAGCCAGATCTGGGTGCCCTCGGGCCCGGTCTTGAAGCCCATGCGGGCGCCCGGGATCGCCGCGAGGCGGCGGTACAAGTCGAGCAGGTTGTGGTCCCAGAGCAGGCGGGCGCTGAGGTTCAGGTTGTCGGCCTTCTGCTGGGCCGCCAGGTACGACGCCGGAGCCGCGCCGCTGAAGTGCATGACCAGGGACTTCTGATCGTCGGCCGAGAGCTCGTACGCGCCGCCGACGGCGACGCGGATCGCCTCCGCCTCCACTTTCGCCGTCACGGTGACGGGAGAGGCCGAGCCGGCCGTCGTCGCCTGTTCCTTGGCGAGCTTGACGACCTGCTTGAGCCAGCCCTCGCCTTGGCCCGAGGCCGGCGTGTCGAGCGCCTGAATCACGTTGTCGTCCCAGCCCGCCGCCTTGACCGCCGCGATCGTCTCGGCCGTCGCCGCGCGCGTCGCCGCGTCCTTCTTTTTCGAGTTGTTGTGTTCGGCCGCGACCACGGAGGAGTCCACGGCCAGCCCCGCGCCGGGAGAGAGGAACGCCTTCGTCCGCTCGGAGGCAGCCGGAGCCGCCGCCGACGCCCCCTCCTTCGGAGGCAGAGCCTTGCGCATGAGCTGGTCGAACAGGTTCTCGGACGGCTCCTCGGCGTCCATGCCGCCGGAGAGCCGCTCGATGATGGAGAACAGCTCGGCCGCGACGGCCTCGGACGCGCCCTGCACGGTGGCGCGCGCCGTGTTCTTCTCCGGCTTTTTGCTCGCCGCGAAGACGATCTTGCCGTCCTCATAGGTCACGTTGATCTGCGCGCCGCGGATGTCGTTCTTGCCCGCCTCGGCCTCGCTGAGGATCCACTTCGCGAGCGGGTCGATGATGTTCTTCTCGATCGCCGCCGTCATCGGGCGCGCGCCGTTCAGCGGATTGTAGCCGGCGACCTTGAGGAAATCCACGACGGACTGGTCGAAATGGATGTCGGTGTCGTGCCGGTCAGCCAGCAGGCGCTTGAACTCCTCGAGCTGGATCGTCGCGATCTTCGACATGTCCTGGGGCCGCAGGCGGTTCACGCGGATCCACTTGTTCTTCGACATCGGATCCTCGTCGAGGCGGTTCAGGAACTCCGGCCGGAAGCGCTCCTTGAGGGCCGCGCCGACCATCAGGTCGATCTCCTCGTCCCAGAGTTGATTGACCTCGTCGACGGTCGGCAGCGGCTTCGCGTCGCGATCGGCCGCCTGGCCGGCGGCGATCGCCGCGTTGTGCGCGTCGATCTTCTCCAGCATCTTGGCGTACTTCTCGCCGTCTACGCCCTTCATGCCGGCGTTGGAGGTCAAGATGATGACGGTGTTCTTGAAGTCCACGGTGCGGCCCTGCCCGTCGGTCAGGCGGCCGTCGTCGAGGATCTGAAGAAGCACGTCGAACACCTTCGTGTGCGCCTTTTCGACCTCGTCGAACAGGATCACGGAGTAGGGCTTCTTGCGGACGGCCTCGGTGAGCTGGCCGCCCTCGCCGTAGCCGACGTAGCCGGGAGGCGAGCCGGTCAGGCGCTGGGCCGTGTGCTCTTCCATGTACTCGGACATGTCCAGGCGGATCATGGCCTCGGGATCGTTGAAAAGGAAGCGCGCGAGCTCCTTCGCGAGGTAGGTCTTGCCGACGCCGGTCGGGCCGGTGAGCAGGAACTTGCCCATGGGCCGGTTCGGGTTCGAGAGGCCGGCCTTGTTGCGGCGGATCGCGTTCGCGATGGCCGTCATCGCCGGCGTCTGATTGATCACGCGCCGGCCGAGCTCCTCCTCCATCTTCGTGTAGCGCGCGGCGTCTTCCTCGCCCAGGTTCAACTGGCCGGACGCGATGCCGGTCTTGGCGGCGATCACCCGCTTCACCACTTCGGTCGTGACCTTGCCCGAGCCCGAGGCCACGGCCTCGCGCTCGCCGTACAGCGACTCCGCCTTCTTCACGAGCCCGGCGACCTTGTTGTACAGGTCGACCGGCAGCGCGAGGGTCGAGGCGATGCCCTTGTCGATCAGGGCCTGGCGCGCCTCGTTGACGGCGACGACGAGCTCGCCCCACGTCTCGCGCAGGTCGAGCGTGATCGCGGCGCGCAGATTGTCCGGGCGGGAGAGCTCGGCGGCGTCCTGGACGGCCTTGATCGACTTGTCCGGGTTGAAGTTCGTCTTGTCGAACTGGTCGGTGAGCTTCGCCGCGTCGACGAGCGCCTGGTCGGGGATCACCGCGTCGTGCAGGCTCTGCAGCCACGACTTCATCGCGCGGAGGATCGAGGTCGTCTGCGCGACCGTCGGCTCCTCGACGTCGATCTTCTCGAACCGGCGGCGGAACGCGTCGTCGCCCTCGATGAACTTCTTGAACTCGGAGCGGGTCGTCGTCGCGATGACCGAGATCTTGCCGTCGCGCAGCGGGCCCTTGAGCACGTTGGCGATCTTCTGCCCCGCGTTGTCGAGGAAGAACTTCTGGATCTCGTCCATCAGGACGATGACGTCGTTGCCGCGGGACGGCCCGCCCTGGTTGAGGCGCGGGAGCAGGTCGAGTATGGCCGACAGCATGCCGACGGGATCGTCCTGGGTCAGGATCTTGTTGATGTCGAGCTCGACGAGCCAGCGGCCCTTGAGCCGGTCGAACTGGAGGAAGGCATTCGAATCGACCGCCGTCGCGGCCTCGGCGTCCTCGATCATCTCGGCCAGGCCCTCGGGCACGGCCGTCTTGCCCACGCCCGCCTCGCCGATGAGGATGACGGAGTTGCGCATGCCGCGCGGGGAGGTCACGATCGGCAGCATCCGCTTGATCTCCTCCCCCCGGCCGACGACGGGCGGCCGCTTGTCCTCGGGATGGCGGGCGAGCGGCTTGAGCATGACGCTCAGGAGCTGGACCTGCTTGTCGGTGAGCTTGCTCTTGCCGTCGTTGAGGGTGACGTTCTGCAGGTACTCCTGCCACGCCTGCGCCGGGTCGCGGCGCACGGCGGCGGGCGCCGCGGGCTCCGGCTCGACGGCGGCCGCCACGGCGGCGGCCGACGGCTTCAGCTCCGGCGCGCCGGGCTGCTCCTGGAACGGGCGGACGGACGCGGCCCCCGAGTGCGGGGCGGCCGTCTCGTCGACGAGCAGCTGCAAAGTCGCGTCCATGTCGGCGCCCTCGGGCACCACCAGCAAGGCGGCGGTCTCGGAGCCGCGGAAATTCGCGTGCATCAGCTGCAGGCGGCGAACCTCGGCGTAGTCCTTGATCGCCTCGGCGCTCGTTCCCTCGCGGAACTCGACGATGACCGCGCGGGCGTGATCGTAGGCGGGGGCGCCGGCGTACGGCTCCTCGTCCTCGGTCATCTTGGCGGCGATGTTCGGATGGACCTTGACGGCTTCGACGTTCGCTTCGGCGGCGAGGCCGGCGGCCTTCTCGATGGCCCGGCCGGCGTCCGCTCCGGTCAGCGTATACATGTCGCCGTGGTGATAAAGGGTGTTCTGGCCTTGGCGGTAGAGAGCCGCGCGGATGTCGTCCTCGGACGTCCCCTCGGCGAACTTCACGAGGACCACGTTGACGCCGTACTCCGCTTTGCCGTGGCTCGAGACCTTGGCGGGCAGCGCCGGCGGCGGGATCAGGGCGCGGCGCACGGCGGGGGTCACGCCGACGCTGCGCACGTCGGAGCGGCGCGCGAGCTCTCGCGCGAGCTCGGCCGCGCGGGCCGGATCGGAGGCGCCGATCTTCCAATCGTGGTTGTCGACGCGCTCGCGCGCGCCGTAGCCGACCAAGGTCCCCCCGATCTTCTCGACGGGGACCGCGGGGTCGAACAGGACATGGACCTGATCCGTCAGACCGTCCTCCTTGACGACCTTCCCCTGCCAGTCCTCGTCCACGCCGGGCGCGTACGCGGGCTCGGGCTCGACGGCGGGCGTCTCCGCGACGGGCGCCTCCGGCGAGGCGGCGGGCGTCTCAAGAGGCAGGTCGCCCTGAACGGAGGCGTCGACCCCGCTTTCCGCCGCGGGCGTCTCCGCGGCAGGCGCCTCCGCGGCGCGGCGTCCGCGGGTCAGAAGGAGGTTGTGCACGAAGGTCGAGACGACGACCGTCTTCACGTCGGCCTCGTCGACGAAGGCGCGGGCGAGCTCGGCGGCCTCGGCGGCGGAGCGCACGGTCGTCTCCACGACCGTCTGGCCCTTCATCTCCTTCGGGGACGACAGCGAGCGGAAGGCGCGCATGGCCGACGGGTGGTTGGCGAACACGACGCGCACGCGCGCCTGAGGGTAGCCGCTGTTGAGCTTGACCTTGTGCGTCCAGTCCGGGCGCAAAGCGGCGGGGGTCCCGACGGGCTCGGGCACGGGGATGTCCATCGCCTCGCGCAGGCCGGGGTGCACGACGATCCGCAGCACCGCGGGGTCGCGGACGATCCGGCGCGCCACGAGATGCGCGTCCGTGCGGTTGGCGATCTCGATCCGGTAGTAGCCCATCGCGGGCGCGGTGGCGGAATACTCCAGGCCCGCGAACAGCCGCTCGAGGTCGGCCTGCGGCGTGCCGGGCGTCACGTCGACGGCGATCGCGTTGACCGAGGCGGAGTCCTCCGCGACGACCTTCGACAGCGGGTCCCCGGGAGCCTGCTCGTCGCCGATGGACGGGGCGCTCAGCAGGCGGGAGAGAAGGGAGAGCTTGACGGCGCCGCCGCCCTGGGACTTCTCCTTGTCGGCGGCCTTCATCGCGTCCTTGAGCTTGCCCTGCTGATGCTTGTTGTCCCAGCGCGCGAAGATCTCGTGCTCCTTGAACCACTTCTTGAGACGCTCGTAGAAGGGCCCGTTCCGCGGGTCGGCGAGGACGGCCTTGATCTTCTCGAGGGAATCCTCGGGCATGGCCTTCTCTTTAAGGAACTCGGCGGCCTTGTCCGGGTACTCCTTCATCAGGGCCTCGAGCTTCTGGTCGTCGGAGAGCGCGCGGAACTCCTCCTTGGCCATCATCTCGTCGACCAAGGTCTCGAGGGCGTTCTTCATCGCGTGCTCGGTTTCATAGGCCGAGACTTCGCTCTCCAGACCGAGGTCCTCGGCGATCTGCACGATCACCGCGCTCCACTGGCTCATCAGCTCCATGAGGTCCTGGACGGCGGCCTCGGAGCGGACCTTCTCGCGGATGCACCAGTAGTCATACGAGCAGGGCAAGGCGAGGAACAGCAGCGGCAGGGCCAGCGCGAAGTTGAAGTAGGCCGCGGCGTAGAAGGCGGCGAGCGCCGTGAAGGTCACGGTGTTCGCCAAGGTGTTGATGCCCTTCTGCGTGCGCACGCCCATGAAGTCGGCGAGCCAGGTCAGGACGTTGGAGGGACCCTCGTAGAGCCGGCGGAACACGCCCTGGTAGCCGCGCTCGACCTTGGGGTTGAAGATCCACTTGGCGTAGAACCGCTCGGGCAGGACGCTGGCGAGGATCTTGCCGCCGTCGAGCTGGGGCAGGGGCAGCATGTTGAACGCGGCGAGCGCCAGGTTCATCTTCCACAGGCCCGCTGCCACGAGGGCCAGCACGCCGCCCGCGGGCAGCAGCGCCGCCGCTCCGAACGCGAGGCCCGCGATCAAGAGGTTCGTCGCGGGACCGGCCGCGGCGACCCAGAAGGCGTTGCGCGCCGAGCGCGGCCCGCCGAACGGGGAGGTCAGGTTGTTGAAGTCGGCGTCCACGGGCTTGCCCGCGCCGAGCAGGAGCGGGAAGGGCAGCAGCACGCTCGAGATCGCCAGCGACAGGGCCGGGACGATCACGGTCTTGACCGCGTCGATGTGGACGAACGGGTTCAGGCTGTGGGAGTGGGCGTGCTCGGCCGTCTTGTCTCCCAGGCGATGGAGCACCGCGATGTGCGCGACCTCGTGGGCGAGGACGGAGACGACCAGGCCCGCCCCGAGCGTCAGGACGGGAACGGCGCCGTACGCGATCGCCACGGCGACGGCCGCGGCGACGGCCAGCGGAGCGACGACCTTCGCCCAGATCGGCGTGGCCGCCGATCTGCGGATATCGCCGACGCGGCGCGCGGCCTCGGGGGTCGGGATCGAGTAGTCGTTGATGATCGCCGTCGCGCGGGCCGAGGGCTTGGAGAGGCCGGCGGCGTGGGAGTGGGAGTGAGTCTCCCCCTTCGCCGCGGCGGGCGCGTCGGAGACGCCGTCCTCGCGGTCGGCCGCCCCGTCGAAAGCTTCGCGGCCGGAGAGGCCGAGGAAAGGAAGATACTTCGCCAAGGCCGCGCGCACGCCCGACTTCTTCGGCCTCACCCAGCGCGGGCCCGCCTCCGCGGGCGTCTTCTTGCCCGTCTTGACCCAGCGCGGTCCCGCCGCGGGCGGCGCGGGCTGCTTGGCGCCCTCGACCCAGCGCGGGCCGTCGTCCTTCTTGACCGGCGCGGTGGGCGCGCTAGGCTGCTTCGCGGGCTGTCGCGCGCCCTGCTGGTGCGCGCCCTGGCGTTCATCGGCGTTGGCCGCCGCGGGACGGGGCAGCGCGAGGGCCGTCGGAGCCACGGCGGGAGAGAGCGCCGGGACGAGGCTCGCGGAGCCGAGCGAGAGATTGGAGGGAACGGCGGAGACGCCGTTGGAAGCGGAGGGCGAGAAGCCCGCCCGCGCGGCCGAGCCGGCCTCGGCGGCCTGTCCCGCGCGGAACGTCTGCGCGGCGACCGGGGTCACCGTGGTCGTCGCCATCAGCGACCCGCTCACGATCACGGCCACGACGGACTTCAGCGTCTTGGTGTTGCGCAACGATGCCATTGGTTCTCTCTCCTGAGTACCACCACAACGTGCTTCTCTATATGAGGGCAGGAGAATTATAAGGACTGTTGATCTGAATCAATAGGGACCGAGGACCCAAAAAGCCCGTCGATTAAGGCCCGCGAACGCGTGGGCCCAATGGGGAGACGCCGCGTAGGACTTTGCGGCGTTGTGACGCCCGTGTGACGGCCTGACGACGCCGCGGGCAACGACTGGACGCGGGAACGGCCGGCGGTATCAAGGCGTATCAGGCGGCGTAGCCGCTAAGCTCGTCAGACGAGCGTAACGCGCCGCTCCGCCGTCATACGCCGCCTGAGCGTAACGTCGAGGAAACGGCGCCGGATCGACGCCCTGAGGGGCCTGGGGTCGCCGCGACAAGGGGTCGTCGAACGTCGCGGACGACCCCCGGAGCGCGGCTCGATGCCGCGCGTCCCCGAAGGGCGTCGATCCGGCGCCGTCCCAGTATCGGCGTTACGCCCGGAGGCTGAGTATGACGCGGATGCCCGCGAGGTTGACCTTCTTCTCCATCCACCCGCGTATGTCGCGGAGACGGTTCAGGTCGAAGTCGTTGTAAAGCCGCTGCCGCCCGCGGGTGCGGGACGGACGCAGCAGGCCGTGGCGCTCGATCCAGCGCAAGGTCCAGATCGGGATGCCCGTCAGGCGCGACGCGGCCCCGATCGTGTAGACCGGGGTCGCGGTCGTGCGCTTGACCGGGCGGTAGAGCCTACCCACGCGGAGGCCTTCTGAGCTTGCGCGGGCGCGAGCCGAGGGACGCCTCGAGGCGCGGGGCCTCCGAGCGGATCTTGACGTAGGGCGTCCAGGTCGCGGTTCTCTTCACGAACATCCAGGGCATCAGGTCCTTGGCGATCATCGGCATGACCTCCGGGGAACGTCTGGCGCTGCAAGCTCCGTGTATATATCAGCTTAACTGATATTTGTCAATAGGTAAGCTGATATATATTGTCATGGGATGCGGCGCGCGCCCGCTTTTGTTAGGATTTAGGAGTGAAGACGCTGCAGATCTATCTCGCCGATCTGAAGGAGCTGCTCGAGGGCCGGGACTTCGTGTCCGCCCGCACGCTCCTCAAGCTCCTCAGCCCGATCGACCTCGCCGACGGCTGGGACCACTTCGACGCGGACGAGCGCGTGGCGATCTTCCGCCTCAGCACGCGGCAGAAGGCGATGCAGCTCTTCGAGGAGCTGGAGAGCGAGCAGCAGGCCGCCCTCGTCGGGAGCCTGCAGCGGCAGGACGCGCAGGAGCTGCTCAGCGACCTCGACCCGTCCGAGACGAGCCGCATGATGCGGGACCTTCCCCAGCCGCTCGTCCGCCAGTTCAACTCGATCATGAAGAAGGGCGGGCAGGAGTGCGTCCAGCAGTACCTCCAGTATCCCCCCGAGTCGGTCGGCGCGCTGATGCGCGGGCGCTACGTGACGCTCGACGAGAAGTGGACGACGAAGGCCGCGGTCGAGCGGATACAACACAGCACGCGTCTCAGACGCATCGAGGAGACGCACCTCGACACCTTGATGGTGATCGACTCCAAGAGCCAGCTGCGAGGCGTCGTCGGCCTCAAGTCGCTCGTCGTCGCGCCGAACGACATGCTCGTGCGCGACCTGATGGACCCCGCGCCGCGCACGCTGACGCCGGAGCTGGACCAGGAGGAGGCGGTCAAGCTCTTCACCAAGTACAAGCTCAAGAGCGCGCCCGTCCTCGGCGCGGACGGCGCCCTGCTCGGCGTCGTCGTCTACCGCGACATCTTCGCGATCGCGAGGGAAGAGACCGAGGAGGACTTCGCGAAGATGGCCGGCTACGCGCGCGAGACGGGCCTGCGCTCGAGCTTCCGCGGCGCGATGCTCCGCCTGCCCTGGCTGGCGATCACCTGCCTCGGAGGCGTCGGCGTCTCGCTGATCGTCACCCGGTTCGAGGCGACGCTCGCCCAGATCATCGCGCTGGCGAGCTTCTCCCCGATGATCGCCGGCATGGGCGGCAACGTCGGCTCGCAGACGGCGACGATCGTCGTGCGCGGCCTCGCCACGGGCGAGATCGGGGACGACGACCAGGGCTCGACCGTCCGGCGCGAGCTTTCCGTCGGAGCCTTGCTCGGGCTTTTTTACGGGATCGTGGTAGGAGCCCTCGCCGGATTCCTATATCACTCCCGACACGGCTGGAGGTTCGGAGCGGTCGTGGGCGTCTCGATGGCGCTGTCGATCTCCGTGTCGTCGGGGCTCGCCTCGATCGCGCCGCTCGTGATGCGCCGCTTCAAGATCGACCCCGCCACCGCCGCCGGGCCGATGACCTCGACGACCACCGACCTGCTCAGCAACGCGTTCTACTTCACGCTCGCGAGCTGGCTCCTCCTCGGCCGCTAGCCGCCGCGGGAGACGAGGACGGCCGCGAAGTCGGGGCCGGGCTCGGCCTTGAGGTCGTAGCCCAGGTCCAGGTGCAAGGTGTAGGCGTGGAGCATGAGGCGCTTGGCCCCCCCGATCGGACGCGGCGGCGGCCCGTAGCGGGGATCGCCCAGGATCGGGTGTCCCTCCGAGCTGAAATGGGCGCGGATCTGATGCTTGCGGCCGGTCAAGGTCTCCACGCGCAGCAAGGTGGCCCCGCCGAGAGGGCGCTCGACGCGCCAGCGCGTGACCGCGCGCTTGCCGTCGGGGGCGGGTGCCACGCGCCCGGAGCTGAACTCGCGCAGGGGCTTGTCGATCTCGCCGGAGCCGGTCATCGAGCCCAGGACGGCCACGAGGTACTCCTTCTTCGCGCGCCGCTCCTCGAACTCCTTGGACAGCAGGCGGTGGGTCTCCGCGTCCTTGGCGAACACGAGGATGCCGCTCGCGTCGAGGTCGAGGCGGTGGACCGTGAAGACCTTCTTGCGCAGGCGCCGCTCGATCTCGACGTTGACCGCGATGCCGATCTCGCCGCGCCCGGGGATGGTGGGCAGGCCGACGGGCTTGTTCACCGCGACGATGCGGTCGTCCTCGAAGATGATGGGCGTCTCGATCATCGCCCCCCCGTCACGCGCGCCCACGCGGCCGCGGGCTCGAGCGCGCCCTTGCCCGCGATGACGAGGTTGAGGAACTCCCAGGCCGCCTCGGGGCGCCCGGTCGCGACGCCCGCCTCGTAGGCGGCGCCGGCGAGAGAGCCCTTCATGTAGGGGGTGGTGTCGCCGCGGAAGCCCCCGCGGGCCCACTCGCGTCCGCCGTCGAAGGCGCTCAGGTTGCCCGCGTGGACGGTGCCCGCGCGGCCGGCGCGGACCTCGTCGAGGCCGACGAGCTCGACGGCGCGCAGTATCTCGACGGCGACCGCCGCGATCTCCGCCCCGTACTTGTTCGAGACGAAGCCCTCGTCCTGCAGCCAGTGCACGTACTCGTGGGCGAACAGCGGCCGGTAGTTGGCCGAGAGGTCGGGCAGGCGCCGCCAGTCCGGCTTGACCATCAGGCGGATGCCGAAATCGGAGCGGAAATGACCGTCGGGGATGCCGACGTGGTCGGGATGGTCCTTGTAGGTGGTGGCGGAGTGCCAGTACATGCGGTAGCCGTTCGTGCGCCCGAGCACGTCGGCCTTGTACGCGGCGTCGACCTTGCGGCCGAGCTTCGCGGCGATGACCGGAAACTCCGCGGCGACGAGCGAGGGGATCGTCCTGGCGACGAGCACCTCCTCGTTGACCGGCGCCGCGCCTGACTCGAGCCAATCCGTCGTGACCTTGCGCCAGGGCTTGAGCTCGGCGGCCACGCCGCGCCGGGACAGCAAGGTCGGATACAGCGCCGGGAAGGCGAGCCGCATCACGAAGCGGCCGAAGACGGTGGACGAGAGCGAGGCCGCGACGCCCTTCGGCACGACGGAGTTCCATTCGACGACGCCTTCCTCGGAGATGATGAAGAAACGCGCGTCCTTGCCCGCCGCCGTCTCAAGGTCCTCCGGCGAGGGATAAGCCGAGTGCATCGAGTAGACGCCCATGCGCGCCGTCGGGTGGTTGTGGAGGGCGAGGTCGTAGTCGTCCCACTCCCCCGACACGCCGTGGCGGTCGCCGCGCGCGATCAGCCACTTCCCGTCGCCCTTGCGCCTATGAAGGAACACCTCGTGCGGGAGCTCCGCGACCGCCCGGAGGCTCTTCGCCGTCGGGGCGAAGCCGAGCGGGAGGACGGACCCGGCGGGCGCCGCGTCGAGCGCCTTCAGCGCCGCCTTCATGAGGCCGCCGTCATGATCGTAGCCGTCGAGCGCGGCGAGGTTCCCGGCCGCGGACGGCGCGGGCTTCCTCGCGGGCGAGAGCAGGCGGAGGAACGCGCCCCGGCCCGGCTCCGCCGCCGCGGGCGCCGAGACGACGCCGCCGCCGAGCGCGACGGGCGCGTCGAGCTGGGCGCGCGCGTTGAAGTCCGCCTCCGCCGCGCCGGACGCGTCGCCGGAGCCCAGCTTCGAGACGTCGAGCGCGGGCGCGGCGAGGGACTTGATCAGGAGCGGCCGAGGCTCGGCGACGGCCCCCTTGACGGCCGCCGGACGCGCGACGGCGAGCGCGGGAGCGGAGAAAGGGGCCGCGAGCGGCGACGGGGCCAGGCTCGCCAGCGGGATGAGGGCGTTCGACGCCAACTGGAGCGGGACGGCGCCCAAGGGCGACGCGGCCGACGACGACGCGCCCGGGATCCCCAGCTCCGGAACGAGCTCGACCCGCGCGGTCCCCGCGCGGGCGGGAACGGCGAGGGCGGCGGCCAGGACGGCGGCGAGACGGACGGTCATTCCCCGGAGCATAACAGCCGTGAGGAGGTCACGCCAGGGGTCGAAAGACCTATAATAGGAACCGTGAGATCCGCGAGAGTCCTGGTGGTCGACGACGAGGGCGCGAACCTCGAGATCCTGCTGCGCTGCCTCGCCCAGAAGGGGCACTCCGGCGTCGGCGCGGAGAGCGCCGAGGAGGCCGCGAGGGCGCTGGCCGCCGGGACCTTCGACCTGGTCCTCCTCGACCACGTGCTGCCCGGTCAGACCGGGATGCAGGCCCTTCCCCGCTTGAAGGCCCTGACCCGCGCGCCGATCCACATCATGAGCGGCTATTCCGACGACGACACGCGCCGCGACGCCGTGCTCCTGGGAGCGTCGGGCTTCCTGCCCAAGCCCATCGAGCACGCGGCCTTGGGCGCTCTGCTCGACTCGCTGCCCGAGCGCCCGGCGTGAACATCCCCCCCGCCTCGGAGCTCAAGCGCGAGGCGCTCGCCGGGCTGACCACCTTCTTCACGATGGCGTACATCGTCGTCGTCAATCCGGCGATCCTCTCCGCGCCGGGCACGGGCATGCCCTTCTCGGGGGTGCTCACCGCGACCGTCCTGCTGTCCTTCCTCATGACCTTGATGATGGGCGCGTACGCGCGCCTGCCGTTCGCCGTCGCTCCGGGCATGGGCATCAACGCGTTCTTCACCTACTCCCTCGTCCTCGGCCTGGGCGTGCCGTGGCCGACGGCGCTCGGCGTCGTGTTCTGGGCGGGCGCGCTGTTCGTGGTCATCTCGGTCACCCCCCTGCGCGTCAAGCTCGCCGAGGCGATCCCGGACGGCCTGCGCACGGGCGCGGCCGCGGGCATCGGACTGTTCCTGGCCTTCATCGGCTTCAAGAACGCCGGGGTCGTCGTCTCGGACCCGGCGACGATGGTGCGGCTCGGCGTGCTCGACCGCAAGGCCTTCCTGGCGCTCGCGGGAGGCGCGCTGACGATCGCGCTGATGCGCCGCAAGAGCCCCTTCGCCTTCCTCGCCGGCATATTCGGCGTGACCTCCGCGGCATGGGGCATGGGCCTGATCGCCGTGCCGCCGGCCCTGCTGTCGCCGCCCGATTTCTCGAGCGTCTTCCTGAAGCTCGACGTCGCCGGGGCCCTGAAGCTCTCTTTATTGCCGGCAATCGTCTCCTTGCTGTTCACCGACCTGTTCGACTCGATCTCGACCTTCGTCGGCGTCGCGCACGCGACCGGCCTCGTCGACGAGAAGGGCCGCCCCCTGCGCCTGAAGGAGGGCCTCGTCGTGGACGCCTTCGCGACGATGGGCGCCGGGCTCGTCGGGACCTCCTCGGGGACGGCCTATATCGAGAGCGCGTCGGGCATCGAGATGGGCGGGCGCACGGGCTGGACCGCCTTTTTCACCGCCCTCTGCTTCATCCCCTGCTTCTTCCTGGCGCCCGTCGCCGGCATGGTGCCGGCCTACGCCACCGCGCCGGTGCTCGTGATCGTCGGCGCCTTGATGTTCCGCAGCGTCGCGCGCATCGACTTCTCGCGCGTCGAGGACGCGATCCCCGCCTTCCTGACGATCGCGCTGATCCCTCTGACCTTCTCCATCACGCAGGGCATACTGTGGGGCTTCGTCTCCCACGCGGCGCTGTACGCGCTGTGCGGCCGCCGCCGCGAGGTCTCCGCCGGAACCTGGGCCACCGCCGCGCTGTCCGCGGGCCTGCTCCTCCTCGACCACGCCCGCTGGTAGCGCTACGCGGCGGGCTTGCGGCCCGACATCAGGTACTGGAGACCCGCGCCGACGGCGCAGAGCCGCCGCTCCTTGGCGGCCGCGTGGCTCCTGCGCTGATAGGCCATGACGTTCTCCCAGAGGCCCGGGAATTCCTCGGGCTTGCCGCCGCCCGCGCGGAAATAGGACTCGGTCTCGTCCTTGTCCCAGATCCAGAAATCGCGCGAGAGCCAGTCCTCGGCCTGCGCGAGCGCGGCGGCCTGCTCGGGCGTGGACCGGCCGGGAAGGGTGAGCGTCGCCTTGTCGGAGAGGTAGGCTTGAAGGTCCTCGAGCCCGGCCTCGTGGAGCAGGGCCGGAAGCAGGTCGCCGATAGAGTTGTTTCCCAGCCCCAACGCCGCCTTGCCTCGCTCGCACAGCGCCTGAAGGCGGACGGCGGCCGTCAGCACGGAGACGTCGCCGTTGAAATTCTCGCTGTCGCGGACGAGCGAGTTCGCGAGGTTGTTCGGCTCGCTCAAGACCAGCAGGCCGCCGGGCTTCAGCACGCGCAGGAACTCGCGCAGCGTCGTCCGAGGATCGGCGACGTGGATCAGCAAGGTCTGGCATGTCACCAGGTCGAACGCGGCGTCGTCGAACGGCAGCGCGTTGACGTCGCCTCGCCGGTAGCCGAACCGGCTCAGGCCCTTCGCCTTCGCGATCTCCGCGGCCTTCAGCACCCACTCGGGCTCGCGGTCGACGCCCGTCACGACGGCCTTCCGGGAGAGGAAGGGCGCCAGGACGCGCCCCCAGTGGCCGATCCCGCAGCCGGCGTCCAGGACGCTCCGGGCCTCCGACAGCCGCCAGCGCGCGGCCATCAAGGCGATGAAGTCGG
The DNA here is from genome assembly GCA_016182905.1 of Elusimicrobiota bacterium. Classification (NCBI taxonomy): domain Bacteria; kingdom Pseudomonadati; phylum Elusimicrobiota; species Elusimicrobiota bacterium. Next base: position 39,986 of record JACPFR010000010.1, on the reverse strand, counting down.
AGTTCCACCAGAAGTCGCGCGACTCGCCGAAGTACTCCGCGGAGTGCGGCTTTTCTTTTTTGGCCGCCATCACAGCGCGGCCTCGAGCGAGGCGAGCGCGGACAGCCAGCGCTCCTCGCGCGAGACGTCCTCGAACGAGTCGTAGTGGAGCTCGCCGGACGGCGCCTTCGCCAGGATCGCTCGCGCGCCCCGGCCGCGCAGGGCGGCCGGGGCGCGGGCCGCGAGCTCGACGGCCAAGGTCCGGAAGTTCAGCTCGGCGCTGTAGCTCATCTTGGCGCCGAGCGCCGTGTAGTCGAACTCGGACGCGAGGATGCGCACGCGCCGGGCGGGAGAGACGAAGAGCATCTCGATGAACGACGTCCGCTTCTCCTCGCGCACCTGCCGCGTCTTCTCCTTGGCGCCCATCAGCGGCAGTCCGGTCGCCAAGGTCGCCCCGAGGCGCACGGACTTCTCCGCGAGCGACGGGCCCTCGGTCACGGTCTTGAGTCCGCTCTCGCCGACCGTGCCCGCCGACAGCACCTTCAGGTGCGTCCAGACCAGGCGCGAGCGCTCGGCGTTCCCCCGCCCGGCCGTGACGTCGAAGCCGTCCCCGGACAGTTCCGCCTTCGTCACGACGACCGGCGGCGGCGGCTCCTCGAGCAGGCTGACGGGCACCGCGACGGCGGGCTGCCCCGCGGCGCTCAGCTCCGCGGCCAGCGCCTCGGCGTCCTCCGCGGGCGAAGGCTCCGCGACGATGCCCCAGGAGCGGCGCACGGCCGGCAGCCAGCTCTCCGAGGGGAGCGCGGACCTCTTCGCGAACGCGGCGGCGACGAGGCGCGGGTCGAAGCGCGCGGGCGCGCGCAGCAGGACGGCGTGGGGCGGACGGGGCCCGCCGCTCACTTCGGGGGGATCAGCGCGTAGCCCCGGCCGGAGACGCTGACCAGCCACTGATCCGACTTCCAGCCGAGCTTGAGGCGGACGCGGCGCACGTGGACCTCGACGGTCTTCAGCGCGCCCTCTGACGGGGCCTCGACGCCCCACACCTCGCGGTACACCTCGGCGCGCTCCGTCGGCTTCGGCGTGCGGCCGGCGAGGAAATACAGAAGCTCGAACTCCTTCGGCGTCAGGTGCTGGTACTCCTTGCTCCCGAGCTTGACGAGCTTGCGCGGATAGTCGAGGCTCAACGCCCCGACCGACAAAGCCGCGGGCGGCTCGGCGCGCTCCTCGCCGGCGTTGCGGCGCAGCAGCGCGCGCGCATAGGCGAGCAGGCGGGCGCTCTTCACCGGCTTGGTCAGGTAGTCGTCTGCGCCCATGTCGAGGCAGGCGATATCCTGGCCCTCCTTGTCGTTGCCGGTCAGGACGATGATCGGGATGCGCGCGGTGGCGGCGTCCTGCTTGAGGACCTGGCACACCTCGAGCCCTTTCATGCCGGGCATGATGAGGTCGAGGATCACCAGCTCGGGCATCTCCTTCTGGACGGCGAGTATGCCGGCCTTGCCCGACGGAGCCTGGACCACCGAATAGCCCTCCAGAGACAGCACGTCGCCCACCGCCTTGCGGAAGGACGCGTCGTCGTCTATCAGAAGCACCTTCGATGCCATGCCGAGATTTTATATAAAAGAAGAGTGGAACCCAAGCTCTTCCCGCTCGCCGTCCTCTTCCTGACGGCCGGACTCGCCTGGGGCTACGCGCTAGGACGGCGGCGCCGCCGCGCGCGCGCCGAGGCCCACCTTCCGGACGAGGAGCGAATCGCCTGGCTCCAGCGCCTCTCCACGATCGGCCAGATGATGTCCGGCGTGGTGCACGAGGTCCGCACTCCCCTGGCCACCGTCATCCTCACCGCCGAGCACGCGCAGCGCGTCCTCGACAAGGGCGGCGACCCCCGCCCCCAGCTGGCCGCCATCCTCGGCGAGGCGGACCGCGCCGTCGAGATCCTCTCCGACATCCTCGATTTCGCCAAGCCCTCCCCCCTCGAGCTCAAGCCCCTGCCGCTGGCCCCGCTGATCAAGGCGGCGCTCGAGCCGATCTGGATCCGCTTCGACGAGCGCGGCGTCGACGTCTGGCTCGAGGTCCCCGAGGACCTCGTCGTGCGCGCCAGCCAGCGCCACTTCCACCAGGTCGTGACCATCGTGCTGATGAACGCCCTCGACGCCCTGCCCTTCGGCGGCCGGCTCGAGATGATCGCCAAGCGCGAAGGAGACACGGTCCGCGTCGCCCTGACGGACAACGGCGTGGGCATCGACCCCGTCGCTCTCAAGGGGCTCTTCGAGCCCTTCGCCACCGGCCGCGCCGAGCGCGGCGGCACCGGCCTCGGCCTCAACGTCGCGCGCTGGATCATGACCAAGCACGGCGGCGACGTCGCCATCTCGAGCGAGGGCACGGGCAAGGGCACGACCGTCACGCTCACCTTGCCGTCGGCTTAGAACGCCGCCTGGCCGGGCGCGCCCGCAGGTCGGCCATTCCGGACATGCTACAACTATAATGCTATCATCACCCCGACAAATTGGAGGAAGCATGGCTTTTTACCGCAAGAAGCGCCGGAAAGTGGGCCCGAGCAAGAACGACCAGAAGGTCCGCCGCGCGCAGAACGCCGAGGACCAGGAGCGCGCCGCCGGCACCCTCTCCACCCGCTTCCCCTCCCTGCGCTCCCTGCGCGTGAAGGTCTCCATCGCCACGCCCCAGGGCGTCGTGCTCGAGGAGTCCGAGGAGACCTACGGCCCCAACGACCCCTTCTTCCTCGAGGCGGACTGCCCCGGCTCCTGCGGCTCCGGCTCCTACGACTTCGCCGTCTTGATCGGGCAATCCCTCGAGAATCTTCAAGAGCGCGGCGCCGCCCAGATCGTCTGCTCCGAGCCCTCGTACAGCGGCGCCCCGGGCGCCGTCTGCGGCTGCATCGCGAAGTGCGAGTTCCTCGCCGAGGTCACGCCCTCATGAGCGAGGATCTCCAGGCCGAGCTCGCGCGCCTGCGCGCCGAGAACGAGACGCTCAAGAAGGCCGGCGCGCGCGGCGTCTCCCTGAAGGTCAGCCAGAAGGGCGCCGTCAGCCTGTACGGCATGGGCCGTTTCCCCGTCACGCTCTACAAGGAAAAGGAATAGTGCGCCGGGCCGTACTCCTCTCCTTCCTCGTGCTGGGCGCCTGCGCCTCGCTCGACAAGGAGAACGAGACCTTCCTCGAGGGCGACCGCGCCCACTCCGCCGCCGCGAAGCACGACACCGGCGGCTGCAAGCCGTGGTTCGTCTCCCCCTCCCGCGACTGGGGCGAGGGCGCGCCGCGGCACTCCTGCTGGAACCGCCTGTGGGAGGTCCCGACGGCCGTCGTCGTGGCGCCTATCGCCATCGCGATCGTGACGGCGCCCATCTGGGTGCCGATCGTCGTCCTCAAGTAGCCGTCACTCGAGCAGGCGGGCCACCGCGCCGGCGATCAAAGCCTCGAGCCTCGCTTTCTGCGCGGGCGTCAGCTTCGCCTTGTCCAAGGTCAGGATCTTCCCGCTCGCGGGATCGTACAGGGACCCGTCGCGGACCCCTCCGTCAAAGCCGGCGTCCACCGCGGCCTCGTCGCGCGTCAGTTCCACGCTCACGCATTGGACCGTCAGCCGGGCGGGATAGACCTCCCCCCCGGGCCCGCTCAGCGGCCGGGCCAGGTAGAAGCTCACGCGAGGCTTCATCCCGCCGGGACACTGGCCGTCCACGGCCGCGGCCGACATGACCACGACCGACACCTCGTATTCGGTCGCGCCGACCGACAGTCGCTCCACCGAGGTGGGCCGCTGCCGGGCTCGCTCCGTGAGCCGGGCCCAGGCCCCGGCGTCGGCCACGCGCGCGAGCGGCGCGGCCTGCGCGGCGGAGGCGAGCGCGGCCAGCACCAAGATCAGCTTCACCACGCGGGCTCCAGCATCACCGTGCCGGCGCGCTTCGTGGAGACATAGAGGCCGTTCGTCGCGGTCGCGGACCGCCGCACCTCTTCGAGGCGCGCGTACAGCGCCGCGCCGGGGCAGGAGGTGATCTCCTGGTCGCGGTGTCCTTTGATCCTCTCCGCGGGGATCGAGTAGGTCTCCGACAGCCAGCGCGTCAGCTTGATCAGAGAGTCGAGCTGGGCGGCCGTGGGCTTCCGCTTGCGCGGCGAGAAATCCCCCATCAAAGAGATGCCGACGTTGCCGTCGTTGCGGTCCTTCACATGAGCGCCGACGAGGCCCAGCGGACGGCCTTCCCAGATCCGGCCGCTGCCGTCGATGAGGAAGTGATACGCGATGTCGATCCAGCCCCGTCCGCGCTGATGGAAGCGCTGGATCCCCTGGAGCTCGTCCACGGCGTCGTCGCGGCTCGTCGGCTGCGGCGCCTCCGTGTGGTGCACCGAGATCCGCTCCGGCGTCATCGGCTCGTAGGGCTTGGCGGCGGGCGAGGCGCCCCAGGCGGAACGGGGCTCGACCGTCGGCTTGGGTGAGGCTCCCGCGACCGGGAGAGACGCGGACATGAGCCTGAAGGGTCCGCCGCCCGGGCGCTCCTCCTCGAAATCTGCGGCGTACACGCCATAGAACTCGATCGCCGACGGGACCGCTCCGTCGGCCGTGATGCGCAGGCGAACGGCGGACCCCTTCTTCCCCGACACCAGGACCTTCGACCAGAAGCGGCCATGAGAGGAGCTCTCCCCGCTCGCCTCGGTCCACGGCCCCCAGGCCGTCCCGTCCTTGACCGACGCCTCGAGGACGACGCCGGGGCCGTCGAAGCGGCCCTGGATCAGAAGCCCGGTGAAATCCGAATCCACGGGGTCGCTCGGGCCGGAATCCCAGACGACCTCGCCGGGGACGGTCGCGGCCAGGACGATGCGCCCGTCGAGGGGCTTGCCGCTGAACTCGACATGCGCGCCGACGTCGTTCGCGCGCAGCGGCGCGGCGAAGGCCAGCAGGGCGAGCAAAGCGGCTCTCATGCGCATAAGGTACACCGCGCGCGCGCCGGGCGGCAGAGGCGAAAGGCCCGCCCCCCGCTGGGCCCTTCGCCGGGGTCGCCTTGCTATTAATGGCCGCACATGCTATCATGAAGCGCGGGGTAGAGCAGCCCGGTAGCTCGCAAGGCTCATAACCTTGAGGTCGCTGGTTCAAATCCAGCCCCCGCAACCATTTCGCAGTTTCCTCGACGAGAAACAGGATCGAACCCCAGTCAAAACTGACTGGGGTTCTTCTGTTTTAGACCCCACAAGACTACTAGGTTCGTGGAGGTCAAAATGGCGAAAACTGCGACTTACACCGCTCCAAAATACGGCGAATGCTCACTAGGCCATGCCTATGAGGCGTTCCGGCTGCGCTGCCAAGCGCAGAATCTTTCGTCCGGAACCTGCGGTTGGTACGAGCTCACCATCGCGCTCTGGCACCGCTTCCTCGAAGCCCAGGGCATCACCAAGGCCAAAGACGTGACGCCGAACCTGATCCGCGCCTACCTGGAGGACATGCGCAAGCGGGACCTGGCCTCAGGCTACCGCAACCGCACCTACGGCGCCCTCAGCTGCTTCTTCGGCTTCCTCGCGCGCGAGGGACTCATCCCCGCCAATCCGTTCCTGCTGGTCGAGAAGCCGCGCATGGAGAAAAAGCTCATCCGGCCTCTCTCCATGGACCAGATTCGGCAGCTCTTGGGAGCCTACAACCAGAAGCTCTTCCCCTCCCACACCGCCTGGACGGTCATGGTCTTGATTCTCGACACCGGCCTGCGCATCTCCGAGGTCTCCGGCCTGCGCACCGATGAGATCGACTTCCAGGGCGGCGTACTCCGAGTCATGGGCAAGGGCAACAAGGAACGCCAGGTGCCCTTTGGCGCGACTTCCAAACAGGCGCTGTGGAACTACATGGCCCGGCGCGGAGAAGTCCCGGACCAAGGCCTCATGTTCGTCAACCGCTTCGGCGGCAAGCTCTGCCGCCTTTGGATTCAGAAGAACATGCGGCTGCTCAGCCGGCGGCTGGGCATCAAGGGGGTGCGCGTCTCACCGCACACGCTGCGCCACACCTTCGCGATCAACTACATCAAGAACGGCGGCGACGCGTTCAGCCTACAGAGAATCCTGGGGCATTCAAGCCTCGACATGGTGAAGATCTACGTCAGCCTCGCCGATCAGGACGTGGCGACGATGTACCGCAAGTTCAGCCCCATGGACCGGCTCGGCGAGGTGCCGGGAGCAAAGCGGCGAGTGCTGGTGCGATGAACCGCCGCGCCAAAATCACGAGAATGATATTCTCTACCGATGCGAATTGATCTTCGCGAGCGCATAGCAGGACAAACTGCCGCGGCCATCCGGACCTTCCTGAGGCGAAGTCACGGGGACGCCTGGGATTTGTCCTACGTGGCCAAGCGCCTCCGCGCGGATCAGGCCGCGGCGCGAGAGATCGTCGTCGAGCTTGCCGCACGCGGGTATATCGAACGGTCAGCGTTCTTCGTCGAAGGCGAGTACTGGAAGAACACGATCCGCGGCAACGCCTTCGCGGGGGCCACGGCGGCGAAACCTCTGTTGAGAGCGTCGGCCGACAAGCGCTTGAAGGAGTTTCTCGACCGAGTTGAAGAGGTCCGGCGCGATCCGTACTACTTGTACAGGGTCCACCGAGTCATTCTCTTCGGGAGCTACCTGACTTCAAAGGACCGGATCAACGACATCGACCTGTGCGTGAGCCTGACGGTCAAGGAGAAGGACAAGCAAGACCGGCTGCGGGAGCAGCGCGTCGAGGAGACTCTCCGCCGCGGCAAGGTCTTCAAGTCCTTCATCGACCGCCTCACCTGGCCGGAGACGGAGGTCTTAAAGTTCCTCAAAGCCAAGTCCCGGAGCATCAGTCTGCATACGGGAAGCGACGCGCCTCTCACCGCGGGCGGCTCCAAGGTCATTTATCGGGACGGGAAATGAGCACCTCCTTCGACCGAATCACATTTTCACACGAGAGTTTGCTTTCGGCTCTTCGCTCCGCAGGTGCGAAAGAATTTGAAGAAACCACATCGCCGGGTTTCCTGGATCACTTCAATGCGCCACCGTCGTCGCCATTTCCGCCACTGTTTTGAACGCACGCGCGAGATCGAAGCCCGCGAAATCCGCGGCCCGCAGCACTGGTCTCAGCTGAGGCTCCAGCTGCTGCCGAAGCGCTTTCAGTCGCGCCTCGGAAACGTCCACCGGGCTATTTCCGGGAACGGCGAGCTTCCTCTTGACGAAACCGACGAGTTCCGCGTCTTGCGGCTTTACGCCCAGCGTTCGGACCCCATAGTCGATGTCGTAGAAATCTCGTATGGCGGCCTCCCGGCGCGACAAGGCGGCGCGGAATTTCTCGGAGAAGGCCTCTATGCGGGAAATGCAGCGAACCGCGGTCGGCTTCACCATCGTCTGACTCGAGATCGGATCAAGAAGCATAGTCCGTGCGGGCCCATCGATGACCGGCGTGAGCAACGGTTCCCGCAGGCCTACTTCGATCTTGATGGTTTCCTCCTGCCCGCTGAGCAGCGAGGTATATCCCGCGGAAGCGAGGTACTGTGCGGAGCCGTTCGCGCCGGTCACCGGCTCGACGACGCGGAAGACCGGAAGCGCCTTTTCCAGCGACTGGATCGCTTTCTTCAGCCCCGCGGCCTGTGCGCTGCGCTTGGCGCGGGAGGCGTCGGTGGGCATAGGGATGACGAAATCCAAGTCTTCGCTCAGCCGATAGACGTCCGCGTGAATCTTGGCAAGAGACGTGCCGCCTTTGAAGACCAGCGCGGGGTCAACGGCCGCCAGGTACGCCAGCAGGACGGTGCAGAAATAGTCCTTCTCGATGAGGCGCGGGACGAACGTCGTCTCCGCCGCCGTGAAGCCCACGGCCTCGCGGAACAGCCGGACGTCTTCATGCAGACGGATCGGCACCGGCTCAGGCCGACTCATTGAGCACCACCCCCCAACGACGGTCCAGCGTCCCCCGCTTCGGCTTGTTTGGAATCCATGGGATCAGACCCGTCGTCGGCTTCAGCGCCCGTTCCAGCTTGCGGAGCAGCGGCGAGGTCACGCCTTCGCGCTCAAGGAGCGCGCCCACGCGCCGAATCGTTCCCGTGTCGCCGTACTTCAAGGCGGCTTCGACCAGGTCGGCCGCGTCGACTCGCCGAGCCGCCAATTCACGCCGAATCCAATCGAAGCCCTGCGGAAGGCTGTTGAACCGCGACCAGTCGTAGACCGCGTCGACGAGCGCGCGCGCGCGCGAAGAATACACGGCGGTCTGACCTTCGGGCGTCTTGAACTCCTCCGTGCCGCCGAGGCGCTCATCCGCGACCTTGATGAGCGTGAGCGCCACCGCGCCGATGGTGCGATCACCGAACAGGCGGTTGTTGTAGGCATAGACCCGGTTCGGAATCTGCCCGCCGAATCCGTAGCGGTTGAAGGCATTCGGACCGCAGATCTGGTACCGCCCGCCTTGCGCCGCCATCAATGCGTTCAGGGCCGTCACTTCATCCGGACTCCACTTACCACCCAACGGAAGCCGCGGCGGCACCAGATAGAGGCCCCGCCAGACGCGAGCGATCATCCCCGCTTTCGACAGCCGGCTCAGGAGCTTGCACTCCTGAACCCTGCTGATCTTCAGCGGTTCGGACAATTCGCCCATCCGCACCGTGCTGAGCGCGCGCATCTGAACATACGCAAACAGCATCGTTTCGAGTTGTCCCAAGCCCCTTCGCATGAGTGCATGATATACCAGAAATAATCCCCTGTCAAGGGATTTACTTAACAATACAATACACTCACGCAGCGGCGGCTCCCATGACCTTCGGACGGGCCAAATCCTGAGGTACTCCCAGTCCTTCGGACCACTGTGGACCTGATTTAAGGTGGTCTTTGCTGTTGCCGTTGTGGCCGTTTTTTAATCCTGTACGGCGCCTCGCTTCAGGACTTTCGCGCGGCGCGGGAGCACTGCGCGTTCGAGGGGACGGTTCGGGGCGATACGCTGCAAATCGTCAAGACGGCGCCGGCGTACGCTTGAGGTGCGTACGCGAAACCCGAGCCCCCAGGCTTGCTACGCTCGAGCGCTACGCCTCTGAGCGTAGCAAGCATGACCCCTCCAGGTCAACGAGGCTTCCCTGGGGCTTGAAAGATTAGATGAGTCCTGCTATAGTTTATAATGGTCTTTAAATGACAACCCAGGGTTGTCAAATAGGAACCAATACAAATAAAAAGTTTATATTATTCTCTATTCGACAACTTAGAGTTGTCGAACTAGAAACATAGTAAACAATGAAAAACGAAGCCGCTCGCAGTAAGCTCAATGAACTGTTGATGCACTGGCCCAAGGGCACGGTGGCGGTCCAGCATTGGCTGCGCGAGCAAGGCATACCCAGGCAGCTCGCGGAAAAATACCGCAGCTCGAATTGGATAGAGCGGATAGGGCCGGGAGCCTATACCCGCGCGGGAGACAAGGTGGACGTGTTTGGAGCCCTGTACGCCCTCCAATTCATGCTCAAGCTTCCCGTGCATGTCGGCGCCAAAACGGCGCTGGAGCTTCAGGGCTACGCTCATTTTATCCCCATGAGACATCTGCCGGTCGTGCATCTCTATGGGCAGCCGGGCCGGCCGCTTCCGACTTGGTTTAAACGTCAGCAATGGGAATCGCGCGTGCGTTTTCATTTGGTCCGACTCTTTCCAGACAAGCCCGAACTGGGACTCACGACGAAACCTTTCGAATCGATATCGGCGCGCATGTCCGCTCCAGAGCGCGCCGCCCTTGAACTAGTCGATCTCGTTCCCAAGGAGCAGTCGTTCTCGGAGGCGCGTCTCTTGATGGAGGGCCTTACGACCCTCCGGCCCGAGCTGGTGCAAGAGTTGCTCGAAGCCTGCCGCTCGGTTAAAGCCAAGCGGCTCTTCCTCTTCCTTGCAGAAGAGGCCAATCATGCCTGGTTCAAGGAACTCAACACCTCGAAGCTCGACCTGGGCAAGGGCAACCGCTCGATAGTCAAAGGCGGGCACCTCGATCAAAAGTACCAGATAACCGTCGAGCCCAACCCTGACGTATTCTCCGTCAACGAGGGCCCATGAGAAAGGCTTTCCTCGAGCAGGCGCGGCTCATGCTGCGCGTGCTGCCGCACGCGGCCGCCGAAGAGAGCTTCGCGCTCAAAGGCGGCACGGCGATCAATTTCTTTGTTTGGGACATGCCGCGGCTTTCCGTGGACATCGACCTGACCTATCTCCCCATTGAGCCCCGTCCACAATCCCTGCGCGGCATCAGCGATGCGCTGCTGCGGGTGAAGAAGTCGATCAACAGAGAGTTCCCCGATTTCAACGTCCATGAGAGCAAGACCGGAGACCTCGTGCTAAAACTCGTGGTCCGTTCTCCCGCAACGGAAGTGAAGATCGAGCCTAATACCGTTATACGGGGAACCCCTGATGGAGTAATGACGCGCGATCTCGCGAAGAAGGCGCGCGCGGCCTTCGAGGTCGGCATGAAGGTCCGCACGCTGTCCGAGTCTTCGCTTTTCGGCGGCAAGATCTGCGCCGCTCTCGATCGCCAGCATCCGCGCGACCTCTTCGACATCAAGCATCTTCTGGAAGGTCCGGGGCTGACTCCCGAAATCAGGAAGGGCTTCCTGGTCCATCTGATCAGCCACGACCGTCCGATGCACGAAGTCATCGAGCCCACGCGCAAGGACGTGCGCGCCGCGTTCGAGACGGAATTCAAGGACATGACCGATGAGCCGGTGACGTATGAAGAGCTCATCGCCGCCCGAGAACGCCTGATCGCGCGGCTCAAGGCCGACCTGACGACGCCCGAGAAGCAATTCCTTCTTTCAGTTAAAGAAGGCAAGCCCGAGTGGCAGCTCCTCGGCCTCGAAGGCGTCGAGCGGCTGCCGGCCGTTCAATGGAAGCTCAAGAATATCGGGAAGATGGCCCCCGCCAAGCAGCAGGAGCAGCTCGCCAAGCTGCGCGAAAAGCTCGGGATGTGAAGAAATGAATCCCCGCGACTTTGCGATCCGAGTCATCCTGAGCACGAGGAGCGGCGGAAGTGGGCGGGGCCCAGAACGTTTCGATCTAGCCGAGGCGAAGAAGCGGCATGCCCGGCTAAAACTCTAGAAGGGAACTTCGACCTCTTCGCTGCTTTCCTCGGTCCCTTCGGCCACGAAGCCATTTTTGGTGCTGTACGTGTACCCCGCGTCGAGGCTCTCGAAGCACTTACGACCGACCTTCTCCAGTTCTCGAGGGAAGAGCTTGAGGCCATACCCGGAGATGACCGAGCTCGGAGAGGCGACAAGAATCTTGGACTTCTGGGAGTGATCAGAACGCACGAAGCGCTCGAAGAGCAACGGGAAAAGTTTCTTGTTTCTAAACCCTCGCCAGACCGCAGGTTAGTGAGGGTTCAACGATGAGAAAAACGCTCGCCCTCCGCCCCGCCGGTCAGTTTGAAGTGACGCCCGCGTCGAGCGTAAGCTCATGCGACTGCGCACCGCGCTTCAGGCAATCGATAGGGTACACCTTACCCCCGGTCTACGGAGGATTTACGCAACCACTTTATTTAGAACAGTTACTCCTCATAAAAGCCATTAAATGCTCTATTTAGAACACTATTAAAGACTTGACAGAACTCAAATAACACGCTATTATTGTTCTAGATAAGATAATTAAAGCGTCTAAGCCCATTTAAATGCTCTAAAGAGATACTTTATGAAAGAGATATCCAGCCCCGAAGAACTGGCGAAAGCGATCGGCGAAAACATTCGATCACTCAGGCTCCAAAAGAACCTCACTCAGAGCGGACTAGCTGCTCGCGCTGGAATCAGCATGAGCGCGTTGCGGCATCTAGAGTCGGGGCAAGGAGCGAATCTAGGAACGCTCATTCGCGTTGTCCGGGCCTTGGACAAACAGGAATGGCTCCAGGCACTGGCCCCACAGGTCTCCATCAACCCACTCCACATGACGCCGACGCTCGCGGAACGACAGCGCGCGCGCACCAGCCGGAATAAGAGGGCTCATGGCCAAGAAGGCTAAGAAGCCAAAAGTCGAGCGCTATCACCCCGTCCAGCGGATCGAGGTCTATGCCTGGGACTTCTTTGTGGGAGCCCTCGCGCTCGACCCGAAACTCGGATACTACGTCTTCGCCTACGACAAAAGCTTCGGCCGCACTGGGATTCAACTCGCGCCGATTCATATGCCCGTTGACGACTCAGAGCGACTCTTCGTCTTCACCGATCTTCCGGAGGCGACCTATCGCCGCCTACCGGCGATGCTCGCCGACGCGCTGCCCGATGAGTTCGGCAACGCCCTGATCGACAAGTACATGGCCGAGCGTGGTCTTCCGAAGTCCCAGATTACTCCGCTCGACCGCCTGGCCTATATGGGCAAACGCGCCATGGGAGCTCTAGAGTTCAAGCCCGCGCGCGGCCCTCAGACGAGGAATCCCACCGCTCTCGAGATGGGGCAGCTCGTCACGATGGCCCGCAAGGTCGTAACTGGCAATCTCCAGGATGAATCCGCCGCGGAGGCCGCCCTGCGCAGCATCATCGAGGTCGGCACCTCCGCCAACGGCGCGCGGGCAAAGGCCGTCATCGGCTGGAATCGCCAAACTTCGGATATCCGCTCGGGCCAATTCGCACTCCTTCCGGGATTCGAGCACTGGCTCCTCAAGTTCGACGGCATGGGCGAAGATCGGGAGTTGGGGCAATCGCGAGACTTCGGCCGGATCGAGTACGCCTATTACCTGATGGCCAAGCAAGCCGGCATCAATATTCCCGAATCGCGGCTGCTCGATGAGAACGGCCGGGCCCACTTCATGACTAGGCGCTTCGACCGCGAAGACGACGGCACGAAGCACCACCTTCAAAGCCTCTGCGCGATGGATCATCTCGACTTCAAGAAGAAGTCCGCGAACAGCTACGAGCAACTCTTCATGACGATGCGCCAACTCAAGCTCGGCCATTCGGCGGACGTCGAGGCTTTCCGGCGCATGGCCCTCAACGTAATGGGCCGCAACTGCGACGACCATACGAAGAACTTCTCGTTCCTGCTCAGGAAAGGCGGGGCATGGGAACTATCCCCCGCTTACGACATCACCTTCGCGCACAATCCGAAGGGCGAATGGACGAGCCAACATCTGATGTCCGTGAATGGGAGATTCGGAGAGATTACACGCGACGACTGCCTGGCCCTGGCCGACCGCTTCGGCATCGGCGAGGCACCATCCCTCCTCGACCAGGTCCGGCAGGTCGTAGAAGATTGGGCCACTTTCGCGAAAAAAGCCGGAGTCCAGCCGAGCGAGATCAAGCGCATCAGGAAACATCTAAATCCTCTCTGATATTCACCGCATCATTGCTTGGGGCGCCGATAAGGTGGCTCTAGACACTCGCGCCTGCGATTTGCTACAGTCATTTTAGGCAATTTAGACGAATTCGAACCCGTAACGAGAAATGTCGGGACCTGCCCTCAGGCTAGCGCCTGGGGGCTTTGTGTTTATATATGACGATGGAATCGAGGCTTGCTGAATTCGCCGCGGCTCAGGACGAGGTCTACGACGACGTCCTGCGCGAGCTGGCCGCGGGCCGGAAGGAGTCTCACTGGATCTGGTTCATCTTCCCCCAGCTGGCCGGCCTGGGGCGCAGCGCGATGAGCGAGCGGTTCGGGATCGCCTCTCTGGACGAGGCGCGGAGCTACCTGAAGCACCCGGTGCTGGGACCCCGGCTGCGCGAGTGCACCCGGCTGCTGCTCACGGGGACGGACCGGGACATCCGCGCCATCCTGGGCTCCCCCGACGACCTCAAGTTCCGCTCGTCGATGACCTTGTTCGCCCGCGCGGATCAGGCCGAGCCGCTGTTCAAGGCCGCGCTCGAGAGATTCTTCGGCGGAGAGCAGGACGCTCTCACCCTGGAACTCCTGAAAAGACGAAGCCCGCCGCGACGCCCCTGAGAGGCGTCACGGCGGGCGATGGGCCGTCTGGTCAGCGGATCTTCCGCATGAAGCGGTCCTTCAGGTCGGCCGCGATGAAGGTGCCGAGTCCCTTGCCGGCCGCCGCGAGGGTCTTCATCTTGGCGATGTTGACCGGGCCCGCGCTCTGGTTGCTGTAGTTGTAGACCGAGTTGTCCGCGAACTGGACGGTCAGGACGTCCTTCGTGATCTCATACCGGACGACCTTCGAGTCGCCGCTGAGATTCTTGTAACGGATGAACTGCTTGGGTCGCTTGGGGGTTTTCATGAGGTCAGTCTACGATATCCCGGCCGATCATCGCTTCTTTTTCTCGAGCGCGGCGCGGAGCAGCTCGGCCATGGGAGACGGGGGCCCGCTCTCCTCCTGCCGCTTGCGCCACTCGGCGGCGCCCGTGTCGCGCGGCAGCTCGAGCGAGATGCGCCGCTCGGAGAGCTTGACCTCCGCGACCTGGACCGAGATCGTCTCGCCGACCTTCTGGCGGTCGAACTGGAAATCCGGGGCGTCCTCCGTCTTGGACTGGTGAAGGAGGCCGACGACGCCGGGCTCGAGCTGGACGAACAGGCCGTAAGGCTCCTTGCGCGTGATCCTGCCTTCCACGACCTGCCCGGCGGCGTACTTGGACCAGGGGTCCACGACCGCGGGAGCGGCGGGGGTCGGAGGACGCTCGGAGACCTGCTTGAGCGACAGGGAGATCTTCAGGCGGCCGTCGACCGTCTCGCGCTTGAGGATCTTCACCGTGACGGCCTGGCCGAGGGTCAGGATCTCGGAGGGCGACTCGACGCGGGACCAGGCGACCTCGGAGACGTGAAGGAGCCCCTCGACGCCGGGCACGAGCTCGACGAAGGCCCCGAACTTCTCCAGGCGGACGACCTTGCCCGCGACGACGGCGCCGTCAGGGTTCGCCGCGAGGAAGGCGTCGCAAGCGCGCCCCTGCTCTTCCTCGAGGAGCTTGCGCCGGGAGACGACGACGCCGCGGCCGTCCTCGCCGAACTCGGTGAGGACGAAGGCGAAGGTCTTGCCGACGAACTCCGCGCCGGTCTCGGTGCGCTTCACGTCGATCTGGCTGATGGGGCAGAAGGCGGACTTGCCCTTCACGCTCACGCGCAATCCTCCTTTACAAGCCTCGACGACGCGGCCTTCGACGGGACGCTTGAGCTCGTACGCCTCCTTCAGGTCCTGGGCGATGTTCTTGTCGGTGGGGTTCTTGGAAAGGCGGACCTGGCCGCCGCGGACCGAGGTCACGTACAGGTCGAGCACGTCGCCCGCGCGGACGGAGACGGAGCCCTCGGCGTCGCGGAAGTCGGCGGTGGCGACGACGCCCTCGCGCCCGGGACCGAGCGCCACCTGGGAGTCCTCCCGGCCCACGGCCAGGAGCTCGCCGCGCACTTTGTCCCCGACCTCGAAGGTCCTCTCCGCCGCCTCCAGGGATTCGCCCAGCAGGGCCGAGAAGTCTTCCGTCGGTTCTTCGTCGTTCATACCGTGAGATTACGAGATTTCACCGCTCTTGTGAAGGCGCAAGCGCTCTTAATTTATTACAATTACAACAATGAAGATCCACATGTACGAGTTCCGATCGGAGAAGAAGAAGCTCAAGTGCAGCTGCGGCTGGGAGCGGACGCTCAAGTCGGGCGACGCGAAGGTGATCGCGAAGACGTTCTCGGACCACCAGGCCGACGCGGCCGCCAAAGCCGCGTAGACGCGCTCGAGGACGGGCCGTCACGGAATAGTCTCCCGGCCGCGATAGGCGCGGCCGGCGGCCTTTGATACCGTCGGGGCGTGATGATCCCTCTCCTCCCCTTCGGACGCCGTTCCGAGCGCGTCGCGGCGCGGCCGGCGGCCTGCTGAGCCATGCGCGCGGCGAGATGGGTTCGGCGCGTCGCCCTCACGAGCAACGCGCTCGACTTGCCGAAGGGGATCTTCACGCGCCCCGCGCGCGGCATCGCTCTGGGTCTGAGGCGCTCGGCGCGCGCCAGCCGCCGGCGCAAGGGCACGGAGTTCCAGTCCGCGATGTCGATGCTGAACTATCACATCAACCGCGGAGGACGCCGCCTGAGCGCGGAGCGGAGGCGCGAGCTCCAGAAGGCGAAAGGCGAGCTGCGCCGTCTCTACGGGCGCCGGCCGGGCTAGTCCAGATGCTTGAAGTACTGCACCTCGCGCTCGTGCTTGGCCGCCCTCTCGCGGCTCGTGAAGGTGCCGAGGTTGCGGCGCCGGCCCGTGCGCGGGTTCCTCTTGGTCGAGTACAGTCGGTACTTCCCGGACTTCAGTCGTCGTATCATGAGGTCAGAACCTCCAGCCGTAGCGCGCCGTGAAGGTCAGCACGTGGAGCGGACCCGTGGCGCCGGAGACCCCGCGGGCCTCCCCCCGGGGAGTCGCGGCGTAGCTCGCCGATCCCAGGCCGATCCAGCCGGCCTCCACGGTGACGAGCCCGGGCGAGGCGGCGTCCGTGTCGATGTCCAGGCCGAGCCGGGCCGAGGCCGCGGGGACCCAGGCGCCGCCGTCGATCAGCCGCCGCGTCTCGTGGGTCGCCGTGTCGGGCCAGGTCGAGGGCCTCACGTCGACCGTCGTCTTGTTCCAAGCCCCTCCGGCGCCGAGCAGGACGAAAGGCCGCGCCGAGCCGCGGTCCATGAGCGCGTAGCGGAGCACCCCGAGCATGACCCACGCGTCGCCCGCGACGCTGGCGTCGGCCGACGGGTACAGCCGCGTCGACAGAGTCCCGCCCCGGTTGAGATAGTCGATCTCGACGCCCGCGCCGAGGCGCGGCGTGAGGAACTGGACGCATTGAGCGCCGAACTGGACGCCGAGATCGCCATTGTCGGCGGAGCCCCCGCCGGGGACGCCGAGCCGGATCCGGCTCACCGGCTCGATCAGGCCGAAGCCGATCGACGCCTGCCTCAGGCGCTTCGCGGCGGGCACGGGCTCCTCGGCCCGCGCGCCGGCCGTGAATAGCATCAAAACGAGCAGCCCTGTCGTCCTCATGAGCGCATTCTAACCCGGGGACGGGCCCGGAGCCATCGCGACGGCGCCACGTTTTCTGGACTATTATGGGACGGCGGGTCCCCGGAGCCAGGCGGGCACGATCTTGAGGGCGAGGAGGCGGCGCCTCGTATTCGCGTCGAGGGCGGGCCAGCCGGCGACGAGGCCGCGGCACGACGGGGCCCCGCAGCGGCACTCGAGGCTCCAGGACGAGTCCGGCACGCAGGTGGAGTAGTCGAAGGATATCTCCTCCCCCGCCGCGATGGGATGGATCGCGGCGAGCGTAACGGCGTCGATCAGGCCCGCGTTGGGATCGCAGGAGTGGTTGAGGAAGCGCGCGGGAGGATCGGCGTAGAGCTGGCGTCCCGGCCCGATGTCCAGGCAGTGATGCCGCACCCCGCGGCGGTCGGCCTCGGCCGTCGTCATCGCCTCGCCCGTGAAGACGAGGATGACCTCGCCGGCGGCGTAGGGACGCTCGGCGAAGACGCCCTGACCGTGAGCCGAGGAGGCGAGGCGGACCATGCGTGATTTTACAACACCGGGGCAAAGATGACACCATAGGGGCATGAGACCCCTTCTGACGCTCGTCGCCCTCGCGCTGGCCGCGTGCTCGTGGCCGCACAGGAAGGCGCCGGAGGGCGCCGCCGCGCGGGACGCGTTTTGGAACAATCTCTCCGCGCTGTGCGGCCGGGCCTACGAGGGACGCATCGCCGCCAACGCCGGCGGCGGCGCCGGCCCCGACCCGTTCGACGGCAAGACGCTGGTGATGCACGTGCGGGAATGCTCCGCCGGCGAGATCCGCGTGCCCTTCCACGTCGGCGAGGACCGCTCGCGCACCTGGGTGTTCACGCGCACCGCAGCGGGCCTGAGGATGAAGCACGACCACCGCCACGAGGACGGCTCCGACGACAAGATGACGATGTACGGCGGGGACTCCGCCGGCGCGGGCGCGCCGGAGAGGCAGTCCTTCCTGGCCGACGAGGCCTCCCGCGCGATGTTCGTCGCCGGGGGCATCCCCCGGTCGGCGGCCAACGTCTGGGTCGTCGGGCTGACGCCGGGCAAGACCTTCCGCTACGGCCTCGAGAGGCCGGGCCGGGAGTTCCGCGTCGACTTCGACCTGACGAAGGCCGTCGCCGCGCCGCCGCCGCCGTGGGGCGCGAAATAACCTTTACCCTCCCGTCATGGACGCCGCGCTCCGCCGGAGCTAGAATCCCCGCGAGTGAGGCATCCGCCATCTCCGTCGTCATGCCGCTGATCCTCGCGGCCGCCGCCATGCAGGCCGTCGCCGCCGACCGCTTCGGCGTCGTCCAGCTCTATCCGACCGCCCCGGACGGCAAGAACTGGGCGTCCGCGTGGGACGGCGGGAGCGCGCGCTCGTTCCGCGGCGTGGATCCCGAGGACGCCTGGTTCGACGCCGACCACGGCGAGGCGTCCTACCGCGTCGACGGCAAGGGCCAGCTGCTGATCTCGGGGCCCGTGCCCCGGATGTACATCCACGACCCCGAGCTGAAGCGGAGCTGGCGGAACGTGGAGATGACGGTGTACGCGATGCGGATCGACGACGAGGACACGCCCTACGCCGGCATCGTCGGCGTCGCGCGCAGCGCGCACGGCATGTTCGCCTCGGAGCGCGTCGCCCGCTGCGACAGCCGAGGGATCGGCGCGCGGATGCGCTACGACGGGCACGTCGACTTCGAGAAGGAGACGGTCCATCCCTATTCGTCGCCGGCCGCGAACAAGAAGGTCTGGCCGAAGCTCCCGCGCAACGTCTGGATCGGCTACAAGTTCGTGGTCTACGACCTGCCCGGCGGCGGCGTGAAGCTCGAGCACTACCTCGACACGACCGACGGGGCCGGCGGCGGCACCTGGACCAAGATCAACGAGCTCGTGGACGACGGAAAGAGCTTCGGCGCGCGCGGGAAGCCCTGCGCGCCCGGCATCGACCCCGCGCTGCCCCTGACCGCCGGCGACGAGCGCCCGGGCTCGGAGTCGGGCAAGCCCAACCTCGCCGTGTACTGGCGGAGCGACTACGTCGGCCCCAACGGCCTGATCTACAAGAAGATGAGCGTGCGCGAGATCGCCGCCCCCTGAGACGGCGCGCGGCGCCGAGCCCCGGGGCTACTTCCGGCGGCCGACGGTCGTGTAGTTCGTCTCCTTCGGGCCGGTGTAGATCTGGCGCGGGCGGCAGATCTTGAAGCTCGCCGACTCGTTCATCTCCTTCCACTGCGCGATCCAGCCGGGCAGGCGGCCGATGGCGAACATGACGGTGAACATGTTCGTCGGGATTCCAATAGCCCTGTATATGATGCCGCTGCTTGGCGATGTCGAGCAGGGGGTCGTTTATGCCGAGCTTGTTCAAGACCGTGTCGCAGGCTTTCTTTATGATCTTGGCGCGCGGGTCGAAGTTCTTGTAGACGCGGTGGCCGAAGCCCATCAGGCGCGCGCCGCTGTCCTTGACCTTGACCTTGTCGAGGTAGTCCTTCGGGTTGATGCCGCTCTCCCTGATCGACTGCAGCATCTCGATGACCTCCTGGTTGGCGCCGCCGTGCAGCGGGCCCCACAGCGCGGAGATGCCGGCGGAGACGGAGGCGAAGAGGCTGGCGCGGCTGGAGCCGACCATGCGCACCGTCGAGGCGGAGCAGTTCTGCTCGTGGTCGGCGTGCAGGATGAGGAGCAGGTCGAGCGCCTTGGCCACGTCGGGGTCCACCTCGTAGTCCTCGGCCGGGACGGCGAACATCATCTTGAGGAAGTTCTCCGAGTAGCTGAGCTTGTTCTCGGGGTAGATGAAGGGGTGGCCGATGGACTTCTTGTGCGAGTACGTCGCGATGGTGGGCAGCTTGCCCAGCAGGCGGTAGATCGAGAGGTCCAGGTCCTTGCCGCCCGAGGCCTTGCCCGGGGCGTTCTGGTAGAAGGTCGAGAGCGTGCTGACGGCCGAGGCCAAGGTCGCCATCGGATGCGCGTCGCGCGGGAAGCCCTCGTAGAAGTGCTTCATGTCCTCGTGGAGCATCGTGTGGCGCGTGATGTTCGTGGTGAACGCCTCGAGCTCCTTCTTGTTGGGCAGGCGGCCGTAGATGAGGAGGTAGCTGGTCTCGACGAAGGTCGAGTGCTCGGCGAGCTGCTCGATGGGGATGCCGCGGTAGCGCAGGACGCCCTTCTCGCCGTCGAGGAAGGTGATCGCGCTCAGGCAGGAGCCGGTGTTCATGTAGCCGTTGTCGAAGGTGATGTGTCCCGTCTTGGCGCGGAGCTCGGAGATGTCGATGGCGCGCTCGCCCTCGCTGCCCTCGACGATGGGCAGCTCGATCTCCTTCCCGTCCAGCTTCAGAATCGCGGTCTTCGCCATGTCCTTGCTCCTTTCCTGCTTCTCCGGCGCGCCTTTTATCGTGGGTATCATAATATTTCTCGCTCGTTCGGTCACTTAAGCAACAAAACGGCCCGCGCGCGGATCCGCGCACCCGGGACGGTCGTAGCGTTGCATGCGGGCTGTGGAGGGCTTCCAATCATGGACATATTCCGGATAAGAAACCGCGGCATTCCGCTCCTCGGGCTCCTCGCCGTCCTGTGCGTGGTTCCGCGCATCGCCGCCGCGGCAGCTCCGGCCGCGCCCCCCGAATCCTGCGTCGAGTGCCACAAAGACGAGAAGTTCCGCGTCCAGAACAAGAAGATCTACGACTATTATCAGGAATGGAAAGGCTCCGCCCACGACCTGGCCGGGCTGTCCTGCACGGCCTGCCATAACGGCGACCCCGCCAAGGCCGTGAAGGAAGAGGCCCACGCCGGCATGGTCCCCCAGAGCGACCCCGCCAGCCCGTTCCATTACAAGAACATCCCCAAGACCTGCGGCGGCTGCCACCAGCCGGTCCTCGACCGCTTCGCCAAGAGCCGCCACTTCGAGCAGCTCAAGAGCACCGGGCGCGGCCCGAACTGCATCACCTGCCACGGGGCGCTCAACTCGAAGGTCTACTCGACGACGATCATCCAGCGCGCCTGCTCCAACTGCCACAACGCCAAGACCAAGAACCACCCCGAGGTCATCGCCCAGGCGCAGGAGATCCTCGAGCATCTCAACCACGCCAACGGCTACCGCAAGGGCCTGCGCTTCTACTACAAGTCGGTGAAGAAGCCCGAGGCGATGGCGAAGGTGGACAAAGCCTACACCGAGACCATGTACTTCTGGCACGAGTTCGACTTCAGGAGGCTCAAGCCGCGCTCCGCGGAGCTCCTGGCGGAGCTCAAGAACCTCTATCTCGAGGCGCACAAGGAGCAATCGGTGAAAGGCGATGGGCGCTGACGCCTCCCCGAAGATCCCGCTATGGGCGGCCGGCGTCTGCGTCGGCGGGTTCCTGCTCCTCGCCGCCGTCTTCGCGATGAACCTGCTCGGCGGCGCCCCCCCGAACGACGAGATCCCGAAGCTGTCCCCCGAGTACGCCGACACCGCGACCGTGCGCAAGGTGCGCAAGGAGATGACCTTCGACGGCGCGCCGTGCTCGTCCTGCCACGAGGGGACCGAGCCGCTGCAGGGCGACCCGAAGGAGAAGGGCGTCTTCCACGAGAAGATCGAGATCAAGCACGGCCGAAACCAGCACTGCTTCAACTGCCACAACCGCAGGCAGCCCGCCGACTTCTCCGACTTCGACGGCAGCCCGATCAAGCTCGTCGACGTCCAGCTGCTGTGCGCCAAGTGCCACGGCACGCAGTTCCGGGACTGGAACAGCGGCGCCCACGGCCGCCGCACCGGCCACTGGGACGTCGCCAAGGGCGGCCCCAAGCAGACGGTGTGCATCGCCTGTCACAACCCGCACTGGCCCGTCTTCAAGCCCCTGAAGGCCGCGCCCGCCCCGCACGTCAACCCCCGCACGCGCAAGAGCGCCCGCCCCGGCGCAGGCGCCGTACACGGAGGGCACGAGTGATGTCCGAAGAGCGGAAGCCGGAGGAGGGCGGGAGCGAGATCTCCCGCCGCGCGTTCCTGGCCGCGGCCGCGGCCGCGGCGGTGACGGCCACGGCGGCCGCGCTGGCGCCGATGAAGGATATCGCCGACCTGCCCTCGCTCGAGGAGTTCCTGCGCAAGCACTACACCGAGCTCACCCCCGCCGACAAGGCGGCCATCATCGCCCGCATCTCCGCGCAGGTGGAGAAGAAGTACGGCGTGAAGCCCAACCTCACCGATCCCCCTCCCCTCGGCGGCGTCGAGTTCGGCTACGCGCTCAACATCGGGCGCTGCGTCGGCTGCCGCAAGTGCGTGTTCGCCTGCGTCGACGAGAACAACCAGTCGCGCAACCCCGAGATCCAGTACATCCGGGTGCTCGAGATGAAAAAGGGCTCGATCGACGTGGAGACCTCGAACACCGAGTATGAAGGGGAAGTCCCCAAGAAGGACTCCTATTACATGCCGATCCAGTGCCATCAGTGCCGCAAGGCCCCGTGCGTGAAGGCCTGCCCGGTCAAGGCGACCTGGCAGGAGCCCGACGGCGTCGTCGTCATCGACTACAACTGGTGCATCGGCTGCCGCTACTGCATCGCGGCGTGCCCCTACGGCGCCCGCCGCTTCAACTGGCAGGAGCCGAACATCCCCCAGGACGAGCTCAACCCGGAGATGGGCCTGCTCTCCAACCGGCCGCGCCCCAAGGGCGTCGTCGAGAAGTGCCACTTCTGCCTGCACCGCACGCGCAACGGCAAGTACCCGGCCTGCGTCGAGGTGTGCCCCACCGGCTCGCGCAAGTTCGGCAACCTGCTCGACCCGCAGAGCGAGATTTCCAACATCCTCCAGACCAAGAGGGTCTACGTGCTCAAGGAAGAGGTCGGCACCTTGCCGCGCTTCTACTACTATTTCGATATTTAATATGCCCATAGCCCTAAAGGAGTACTTCGTGTTCGTGCGGCGCTGCGCGGCGCAGACCATCCGAGGGGATTGGCGCTACTTCGTTTGGATGACGGCGCTGACCGGCGTCGCCCTGCTGGGGCTCAACGCCTACTGCAAGCAGTTCGTCGCCGGGCTGACCATCACGGGCATGAGCGACCAGGTCTCCTGGGGCCTGTACATCGCCAACTTCACCTTCCTCGTGGGCATGGCGGCGGCGGCGGTGATGCTCGTCGTGCCGGTGTACATCTATAAAGACGAAACGCTTCACGACGTCGTGATCCTCGGGGAGCTGCTGGCCGTGGCCGTCATCATCATGTGCCTGCTCTTCGTGACCGTGGACCTCGGCCGTCCCGACCGCTTCTGGCACATGGTCCCGGGCATCGGCAAGTTCAACTGGCCGATGTCGATGCTGAGCTGGGACGTCATCGTGCTCAACATTTACCTGGCCCTGAATGCTCACATATGCGGCTACCTCGTCTACATGGTCTACTGCAAGCGCAAGCCGGCGCCGCTGTGGTACATCCCCTTCGTCTTCACCGCCATCGTCTGGGCCTTCAGCATCCACACCGTCACCGCGTTCCTGTACGTGGGCCTGGGCGGGCGGCCGTACTGGAACTCGGCCATCATCGCCCCGCGCTTCCTGGCCTCGGCCTTCACCGCCGGCCCCGGCTTCCTGATCCTGACCTTGCAGGTCATCCGCCGGGTGTCCAAATACCGGATCGACGACAAGGCGCTGATGATGCTGCGCGGCATCGTGCAGGTCTCGATGATCATCAACGTCCTCCTGCTGATCTGCGAGCTGTGCAAGGAGTTCTACACCGACTCGGCCCACGTGGCCTCGGCCAAGTACCTGTTCTTCGGCCTGCACGGCCACCACGGCCTGGTGCCCTGGATCTGGACGGCGATGGCGCTCGACCTCATCGCCCTCGTCCTGCTCGTGCTCCCGCTCTCGCGCAGCCTCAAGTACCTCGACCTCGCCTGCGTGCTGGCCATCGTCGGCATCTGGATCGAGAAGGGCATGGGCCTGATCATCCCCGCCTTCGTCCCCAGCCCCCTGGGGGAGATGGTCGAGTATTTCCCCACCCTCAACGAGTGGCTGATCTGCGCCGGCATCTGGGCGTTCGGGATGCTGCTCTACACCGTGTTCCTGAAGATGACCTTGCCGGTGCTCACCGGCGAGCTGACCCCCGAGTCGCCGAGCGCCTAGGGTTCCGCTTCACCTTGCCGCTCGCCTGACCGGCAAGCTACAATCTGAGCATCGACCTCACGGAGCCGGAACTCGCCCTCGGACGCAAGATCATCGAGACCTGCCGCGACCTGGAACGGCGCGGGCTCAACCAGGGATCCTCGGGGAACGTCAGCGCCCGCCTGGGGCCCGGCTCGGACGCCTTCCTCATCACGCCGACCGCGATGCCCTACGACGTGATGAAGCCCGAGGACATGGTGCTGATGCGCCTCGACGGCTCGCACGCCGGCCGCCGCGAGCCCTCGAGCGAGTGGCGCTTCCACCTCGACATCTACCGCTCCCGTCCCGAGGTCGGCGCGGTCGTCCACACCCACAGCGGCTATTCCACCACCCTCGCTTGCTTGCGGCGGGAGATCCCCGCGTTCCACTACATGATCGCCCTGTTCGGCGGCGGGAACATCCGCTGCTCGGAGTACGCCACCTACGGCACCCAGGAGCTGTCCAACCACCTGCTCAAGGCGCTCGAGGGCCGCAACGCCGCTTTGATGGGCAGCCACGGCCTGGTCGTGCTCGGGCCGGACATCGCGCGCGCGCTGGCGCTGACCGTCGAGGCGGAGACCTTGGCCATGATGTACTGGCGCGCGGTGCAGATGGGCCAGCCTCGGCTGCTCTCCGACCCGGAGATCGCGCGCGTGCGCGAGAAGTTCGCGACCTACGGCTACGGCCCGACGAAGTAAGAACAAACGGCTGAACCACAAAGTCACAAAGACACGAAGAACGGAAAGAGAGTTAACGGCAAGGCCGATGGATCCGTTGACTCTATATCCGTTCTTCGTGTCTTTGTGTCTTGGTGGTTGATCCGTCCGTTTACGGGATCACGAACATGTAGAGGAAGTCGGCGCCGGCGGCGCCGAGCTTGTCGTAGTACTCCTTGTCGAACTTCCCCTCCGAGGTGAGCTGGACCAGGCGGCCCAGGTTGTCGGTGCCGCTGAGCAGCCACGGCGTCCACCACGCGGCGGTCGCCCCGACGTGGACGGCGCGCACGGCGGTGAGCGCCGCCTTGGCGCCGATCGCGCCGGAGGCGACGGCCTCGGCGCCCTTGAGCGCCGTCACGGCCTCGCCGGCGCCGAGCGTGACCCACAGGACCGGGCTCATCACGCCCTCGGCCACGTTCTCGAAGACCCCGGCGGCGACGCCGCCGGCCTTCATCCCCGCCGAGCGCCAGCCGTCGAGGTCGGTGGAGGCCGCGAGCATGCGCTTGCCGTAGGTGCTCGCGCCGTAGTTATCGCGCAGGGTGGAGACCGCCTCCTTGGCGCTCACCGGCGCGGAGAGCGCCTGCCAGCGCAGCTCCGGCGCGAGCGGGACGAGGCTCGCGTCGAGGGCGCGGCGGCGCTCCGAATCCACCTTCCCGCACAAGGTCCGGCGCGCGCCGGGCGTCAGCCGGTCGAGGTGGCGCCGGTCGTCGGCGGCCAGGTTCACGAGCGGGTTCTTCGCGTAGGAGCCGCCCGCCTCGAGGCTGTACATGTCGGACTTGGCGAGGTCGGCGAGGAGGATCTGGGGCGCGCCGACGAGGCCGGTGTAGAGGCTGGCCGCGACCTGGTCGCAGAACTTGAGCGTCGGGCCGACGACCGGGGCCTTCATGATCCTCTCGCCGGTCCGGCCGAACCAGGACGCGCCTTCTTTGGTCCGGGCGGTCTTGATCTTCTCCTTCCCTTCGACGGTCCAGCCGCCCTCGCCCCAGGCGCTCTCCGTCAGCCAGGAGGACGAGAGCTCGTCCGCGTGCTTCCATGGGCCCCAGCCCTTCTCCGAGGACTCGACGGACGTGCTCCACTCGAGCCGCCGGCCGTCGTCGGCGTACTCGCGCCAGTAGCCGGGGTTCTTCTGCGCCGGCGTCCCGGCGGCGTCGACCTCGATGGCGCCCATGACGATGAAGGACATGCGCGCGGGCTTGCCGTCGCGGGAGGCGCCGGGCAGGAACTGGCCCAGGAGGACGCGGCGGCTCTTGTCGGCCCGCTCGAAGATGAGGCGGAAGTGGTTGGCGCCGTCGGCGCTGAGGCGGACGCCGACCGCGTTCTCCGGGCGGTACTCGGCGATGTCGCGCAGGAAGGCGCCGAGCTGGCGGGAGGAGGCGCCGTCCACGTCGGGCTTGCGCAGGGCGGCCAGGAGCTCGCGGGCGATGTCGCGGGCGAGCGCGGTTCGGGCCCCGGCGTCGGGGACGCGGAGGAGGTCGGCCACGGCCGTCTCGTAGCCGACGACCTTGCCCGAGGCGTCGGCGACGCGGGCGAGGCGCTTGGAGAGGAGGACGACAGAGGTCTTGGGCTCCTCCGCGCGGGGCGCGATGGCGGCCGCGGCGCCGGCGTAGGGCGCGGGCACGAAGATGTGCAGGTCGGAGCCGTAGCCGGAGGGCAGGCGCGGGCGGCCGGCCGCCTTCGGGGCGACGGACGCCGCGTAGGACGGCGCGGCGAGGACGGCGGAGGCGCCCGCGTCGCGGGAGCCGTCGAAGAAACGAGCCGAGGCGTTCGGGACGGCGGCGAAGCCGCGCAGAACGGCCGCGTCGCGCGGCGCGCTCGCGCGGACGGCTGCGGGGCCGGAGGCTTGCGGCCGGCCCAAGACGCGGCCGAGGAGGACGCGGACGCGGTCGATCTCGGCGCGGACCCGGCCGGGCTCCTCCACGGCGCCGGCGGCGAGGCGGCCCTCGATCTTCCGCAGGCCCTCGGCGACGGCGTCGAGGCGGGCCGGAGCGCGGCCCTCGAGATGCCGCTGGAGCTCGCGGCCGAACGCCTCGAGCTGGGCCAGCGGCGGCAGGGCGGCGGGCGGGAGCGGGGGCCGGACCGCGACGAGGGCGACCTGGGCGGCGGCGGACGGAGGGAGCGCGCCCGACGCGAAGACCGCCAACGAGATCAGGAGCCTGAGCATCGAGGCTTTGCGTCGTCCGGATCTCGCCATGCTCCAAGAATAGCCCCGTCAGGCCCAGGCCGTCAGGGCCCTAGGGCGCGGGCCCTTATGGGCCTAAAGGCCTAGACGGGGACGCCCCACGGCTGCTCGGCCGCGGGCAGGCGGTCGTCCACCTCGAGAGGGCGGAGCAGGCGCACCGCGCCGACGGCCGCCAGCGCGCGGATGATCGCCCAGCACGGGTCGAACTCGAACCAGCGCACGGCGAAGTTGGCGCGCGTGCACTGGCGATGGTGGTTGTTCTGGAACAGCTCGCCCATCGCGAGGAAGTCGAAGACGAGGGTGTTGCGCGACCGGTCGTTCGTGTCGAAGTTGCGGTAGCCGTAGCGGTGGCCGCACCAGTTCACGATCGCGCCGTGGATCGGCCCCATCAGGTAATGCGCGGGGAGCAGCAGCCACATCCACCAGGCCGTGGCGAAGAAGTAATAGACGCCGGCGTAGAAGACCGCCCAGAAGGACATCGAGAGCCAATGGTCGCCTATCTTCTCGAGCAGGGGCCAGCTGGGATAGCCGCCCTCGAAGCGCCGCTCGACGGCCTCGCGCCCGTGCCCGATGGCGCTGAAGCGGTGGAAGGTCGCCAGCATCATCGCCGCGGCGTTCGGGAAGAACGCCGGGGAATGCGGGTCCTTGGCCGTGTCGCTGTAGGCGTGATGCATCCGGTGCAGCAGCGCGTAGGCGCGCGGGTTCAGGCAGGAGAAGCCCTGGGAGAGGTAGGCGAAGAGGTGGAAGAAGTTCTCCCACCCGCGGCTCATCACGAACATGCGGTGCGCGCCGTAGCGGTGGACGAAGAAGGTCTGGGAGAACAGCGCCGAGAACCAATGCGCGACGAAGAAGACCGGGATGATCATGCCCGTGATGTTAACAATTCCGCGCTAGCCCTTCCTCAGGGCCCCCGCGCGCAGGAGCTTGACGGCCTCGGCGAGCTCGCTCGCCAGGGACTCGACGAGCCCGGCCGCCTCCTCGAGCCGCTTGTCCCGCCCCAGCGCCTCGAGCCGCGCGGCCAGGCGCGCGACGCCCTTCGCGCCGATCGTCCCGGCTCCCCCCTTGAGCGCCGCGGCCAACGGCTCGAGCGCGGACGCGTCGCCGCCCGCCGCGGCGGCGCGCAGGCCGTCGAGGCGCGTCTGCGCGTCCTTGGCGAAGCCCTCGATGATGTCCCGGACCGCCGTCTCGTCGCCCAGGGCGAGGAGGCCCTTGAGCGCGGCCGGGTCGACCGAGCCGAACCAGCGGCCGAGCGCCGCGGCCAGGTCGTCGGCGAGGACGGGCTTGCCCACGCAGTCGTCCATCCCCGCGGCCAGGCAGCGCTCGCGGTCTCCGCCGAGGGCGTCGGCGGTCATGGCGATGATCGCGGTCCTGCGGCCCTCCACGCCCGGCCGGGCGCGGATGGCGGCCGTCGCCTCGAAGCCGTCCATCTCCGGCATCCGGCAGTCCATCAGCACCAGGTCGTAATGGGTCGCGGCGGCGGCCGCGGCCGCCTCGCGCCCATCGGCCGCGGCGTCGGCCGCGCAGCCCATGGACCGGAGCTGGAGGAGGGTCACCTTCCGGTTGACGGGGTTGTCCTCGGCGACGAGGATGCGCAGGCTCTTCCAGGAGGCGAGGGGCTCGACCTTGAGCGCGCGCCGGGCGAGCTCCTCCGCGGAAGGCTTGACGCCGAGGGCGCCGCGGACGGCGTCCAGGAGCGCCGCCTTGAACACCGGCTTGGGCACCGCCCCGTCCAAGCCCAGGGAGGACGGCTCGCCGGGGCCGAGCAGGATCATCCGCACGGCGACCAGGGCCGGGTCGCCCTTGATCTCCTGAGCCAGCTGCTCGCCGTCCTGGCCGGACAGCCGCCGGTCGATGAGCGCGAGGATGTACGGGTCGCCCCGCGCCTCGGCGGAGCGCAGCGCCGCGAGCGCGGCCGCCCCGTCGGAGACGGCGTCGGGACGCATGCGCCAGGAGGCCGCCAGGTGCGCCGTGACGCGCCGGCTGGTCTCTCCGCCGTCGACGATGAGCACCCGCACCCCCGCCAGCTCCGGGACCTCCGCCGGCGCGGCGGCGTCGCCCTTCGGCAGGACGGCCTCGAACCAGAAGTTCGAGCCCTTGCCGGGGGCGCTGACGACCCCGACCGAGCCCTTCATCATCTCGGCGAGCTTCCTCGCGATCGCCAGCTCGAGCCCGGCGCCGCCGTGCCGGCGCCCGGCGGGCGCTTCGGCCCGGCTGAACGCGGCGAACAGCTTGGCCTGCGCGGCGGGCTCGATGCCGGGGCCGGTGTCCTGGACCTCGAAACGCAGGCGGACCCCGCCTCCCTCCTCCGCGACCCGGCGCGCGCCGAGGACGACCTCGCCCGACTCGGTGAACTTGACCGCGTTGCCGGCGAAGCCGGCGAGGATCTGGCGGAGGCGGCCCGAATCTCCGCGCAGGCGCCGCGGCACGGCCTCGTCCACGAACACCAGGAGCTCGAGGCCCTTCTCCCGCGCCTGCGCGGCGAACAGCAGGGCGACGTCCTCGACGATGAGCCGGGGATCGAACTCCTCCTCCTCGAGGGGCATTGCGCCCGCCTCGAGCTGAGAGAAATCCAGGATGTCCCCGAGGGTCGCCAGCAGGGCTCCGCCGGCGTCGCGGATGCCTTCGGCGAGCTCGCGCTCCGGGGGAGCCAGGCTCGCCTCCAGGAGCCGGCCGGCCATGCCGAGGACCGCGTTCACCGGCGCGCGCACCTCGCGGCCGATGCTCGAGAGGAACAGGGACTTGGCGTTGGCCAGGTCGAGGACGGTGTCGCGAGCCTTGGAGACCTCCGCGCGGGCCAGCTGGGACTGGGTGTTGTCCACGGCGAGGACGAGGAAGCCGTCGATCCCGCCCTTCGCGCCGCGCAGCGCGGTCGCGGTCAGGCGGACGGGCAGGGCGGACCGGTCCTTGCGCAGGAGGGAGCACTCCCTCGAGTCGGAGCCGCCGAGGCGGGCGGGCTCGACCAGGGAGTCGAAGTCCTGGCCTTCCGGGAAGAGGAGCGAGGGCGGCTTGCCCAGAATATCCGCCGCGGCGTAGCCGAGGAGGTTCTCGGCGCCCTTGCTGAACACCGTGACGAGGCCGGCGGGATCGGCGGCGATGATCGCGACCTGGGAGGCGCCGTCGAGGACGGCCTGCAGGCGCGCGCCCGCCTCCGCCGCGCGCGCCTCGGACAGCTTGCGCTCGGTGATGTCGTGGCTGATCGCGACGTATTGGACCGGCTTTCCGTCCTCGCCCATGAACGGGGTGATGGTCGTGTCGACCCAGTACGCCGCCCCGCTCCGGGCGAGGTTGCAGATCTCCCCGCGCCAGGTCCGGCCCGACGCGATGGTCTGCCAGAGCTGCTTGAAGAACGCGTCCGGGTGCTTCCCCGAGGACAGGATCTTGTGCGTGACGCCGATCAGCTCCTCGCGCGAGTAGCCGGAGACGCGGGTGAGGAGGTCGTTGACCCGGGTGATGCGGCCGGCGGCGTCGGTCGCGGCCACGATCGCGGAGGAATCGAGCGCGGTCTTGAGGTCGAGCGTCTCCTTGGCCGAGCGCTGCAGGGCCGAGTCGGCCCGGCGGCGTCGGAGGAAGCCCCCGAGCTGGCTGCCGATGGAGACGAACAGGTCCAGGAGCTCGGCGTCGGGCTTGGCGGAGACCGGGTCGAAGAACTCCAGGACGCCCTCGACCTTGCCGTCGAGCGTCACGGGGAAGGCCAGGGCGGCCCTGACGCCGTCGGCCGCGGCCGCCTCCGCCCGGGGGAAGTCGGGATCGGCCAGCACGTCGGGGATCCAGACCGGCTTGGCGTCGCGCCAGGCCCGGCCCGGCAGCCCCGCGCCGCTCTTGAGGCGGAGCTCGCGGGACTGGCGGGTGAAGAGGGTGCTCTTGCCGCCGGCGCTCCAGAAGTCGGCGCAGTAGAGCTCGCCGGCGGCGTGATCGACCTCCCAGGCGCCCGCGGCGGACCAGCCCATCGCCGCGCCGACGCCGCGCAGGACCCCCTCGAGCCCCGCGCGCCAGTTCGCCGCCTCCGCGAGCGCCTTGGTCGCCGCGAACCCGGCGGCCAGGCGCCGGTCCGTGCGCGTCCGGGCGGTGACGTCGCGCAGGACGACCCGCGCGCGCCCGCCGTGATCGCCCTCGCGGCGCGGCGAGGCGCGCCCGCGCGCGAGCACGCGCTCCCCGGATCCCGTCAGGAACACCAGGTCGATGTCGCCCCGCTCCTCCCCCTTGAGCGCGCGCGACAGGGCCGCGGCGCCCTGCTCGCGGGACTCCGGCGCCAGCAGGTCCGAGACGGCCGTCTTGGCCGCGTCCGGGAGGCGGCGCCCCAGGGCCGCCAGCAGCGCCTTGTTCGCGTCGACCAGGCGGCCGTCGGCGTCGAGGGTCATGATCAGGTCCGTCGTCTCGTCGAAAAGAGCCTGGAACTTCGCCTCCTGCTCCCGGACCGAGGACAGCGCGACGTCGAGCGTCGCTCCCTCGAGCTCGCGCGCCGCCAGCACGGCCAGGTCGCGCAGGAGCTGGATGCGGCGAGGGTCGAGCGCGCGCGGGATGCGGTCGACGACGCCCAGCGCGCCCATCGTCTCGCCGCTCGACAGCCGCAGGGGCGCGCCGGCGTAGAAGCGGATGTTCGGCGCGGAGACGACCAGCGGGTTATCGGCGAAGCGCGGGTCCTTCGCCGCGTCAAGGACGACGAACGGCTCCGGGCCGAGAAGGGCGTGGCCGCAGAAGGAGAGGTCGCGCGGAGTCTCCCTCGCGTCGAGCCCCTGGCGGGACTTGAACCACACGCGCTCGGCGTCGACGAGGCTGACGAAAGCCGTGGGCGCGCCCAGGAGGCTCTGCGCCAGGCGCGTGAGCCGGTCGAAGCGCTCCTCGGGGGCCGTGTCGAGGATCTTCAGCCCGCGCAGCGCCTCGAGGCGCCGGGCTTCGTCGGCCGGTTTTTTCGGCTTCTCCATGGGCTCGGATCAGAGTATGCCCTGATCCGTCCGAATTTACCATATGTTTCGTGGCCGTCCCCCGGCCGCGGGGCTACACTAGGACCATGCCCCACGGCGAAGCTCCCTGGCTCGATGAAGGCTACCGCTGGCACATGGCCGCCGCGCTGTCGGTCGGCGCGCTGCTCGCCGCGTTCCTGGGCTGCGCCGGGCTGGTCGAAGAGGTGCGCTTCGCCCCCCCGAAGGCCGCGGCGCGGGCCGTCCCCCCCGACCCCGACGGCCTGGAGGCCGTCGCGCTCGTCCAGGACAGCCGGCTGGCGGGCGACGAGGCGACGGTGCTCGAACGCCTCGCCGGGACGGTCCGCAACCCCGCGTACCCGCGGGCCTGGAGCGCCGAGAAGACGGAAGGCGGCTCCTACCTCGTGATCTTCCGCGAGCCGGCCGGCGTCCCGGCCTACGCCTTCGAGGTGAACCTCGAGACCGAGGCCGTCGAGGCGACGCCCGAGGCGGTGGAGCGCCTCACGATGCTGCGCGTGCGCGCGGCGGCGCATGCGCCCGAGAACCTCGTCGCGCGCGCCCGCTAGCTAGGGCCAATACACCGCGAGCGCCGCCGTGACGGCGCATAGCCCGAGGAGCGGCAGGCCCAGGCGCAGCCCCAGGGCGCGGCGCGAGACGACCGTCACCAGCCCCGCCTTGAACAGGGTGTTCGAGGACGCCGCGACGAGCGCCAGCCTCCAGGCCGTGTCCGCCTCGATCGCGCCGGAGCGCGCGAGGCGGGCGGCGGACAAGGTCGCCGCGTCGACGTCGGAGAGGCCCGAGAGCGCGGCCACGAGCCACTCCGAGCCCGCGAAGCGGTCGTGACCGAGGGCCATGAGCAGCCCCACCAGCGCGTAGCCCGCGCCGAAGCCGACGGCGGCGAGCATCCCGCCCGGGTTGCGCGGCTCGACCCCTCCGGGCTCGCCGGACGAGCGGAGCAAGACCGCCCCGGCGAACAGCGCCGCCGCCGCGGCCGCCAGCGACAGAGGCAGCGCCCCGCGCAGGAGCACGCGCGGCGCCGCGACGCCGATCTCGATCATGATGCGCGCGAACACGACCGCGCAGGCGAGCGCTACCACGCCCCCGGCGAGCGCCTCCGTCCGGGGCTGGGCGGCCGCCTGGCGGGAGTAGCCGAAGGCCGTCGCGGTGCTGGAGATGAGGCCGCCGAGCAGGCCCGCGGCGAGCATGCCGCCGCGCTTGCCCATGAACTTGTAGGCGATGTAGCCCGCCAGGCTCAGGCCCACCACGAGGACGACCATGAGCCAGCTCTCGCGAGGATTGAGCGTCCCGCTCGGCCCGTACGCCTGGTCCGGAA
This sequence comes from Elusimicrobiota bacterium, assembly GCA_016182905.1. Taxonomy (NCBI): domain Bacteria; kingdom Pseudomonadati; phylum Elusimicrobiota; species Elusimicrobiota bacterium. The sequence goes on along the minus strand of JACPFR010000010.1, from coordinate 6,923 downwards.
GGATGGGCAGGATGATCATCGCGACGACCGCGAAGCGCATGATCGCGCGCATGTCCTCCTCGCCGAGCTTGTCCACGGCCCCGTGCAGCTCGGGCTTGAACTGCAGCAGGACGGCCACCGCGGCGCCCGCCGCGCCGGCGACGGCCAGGGAGCCTTCCGCCGCGTAGGCGCCGATCAGGAAGGTGGCCAGCAGGGCGACCTCGGTGGTGATGCCCCCGGCCTCCCTCTTCGAGGCCAGGCTCGCGGCGACGGTGACGGCCGCCAGCCCCAGCAGCCCGGCCCCGACGGCCCAGGAGCCCGGAGCGAACCCGGCGAAGGCTCCCAGCAGGGCCACGAGCGGGAAGGTCCGCACGCCGCCGAGGCGAGACTGGGACTGCTCCCGCTGCAGCCCCACGAGCGCGCCCACCAGCACGGCGATCGCGAGGCGCATGGCCGTCAGAAGGTCGTCGGGTGCCATCGGCCTATGCTAGCAAAGCGCCGCTTCCGCCGGGTCGCCGGGCGAAGACGTTTTCTTGTAGAATCAAGGACGCCGCAAACAGGAGAATCCCATGGCCAAAGCCCAAGCGCGTCACATCCTCGTCCCGACGGAAGCGGAGTGCGCCAAGCTCAAGAAGGACATCGAGGGCGGAGCCAGCTTCGCCGACCTCGCCAAGAAGCACTCCAAGTGCCCCTCCGGCCGAGAGGGCGGCAACCTCGGCGAGTTCGGCCCCGGCCAGATGGTCCCCGAGTTCGACACGGTGGTCTTCAGCGCCCCGGTCGGCGCGGTGCAGGGGCCGGTCAAGACCCAGTTCGGCTTTCACCTGATCGAAGTCACGAAGCGTTCCTGAGCTGACGCGCCGGTCTAGACGAGAGACGCGCTCATCGTGATCTTGGCCGCGGCGCCGAGCAGGCGCGAGATCGGGCAGCCGGTCTTCGCCTTCTCCGCCGCCGCCGAGAACGCGTCGGCGGCGGCGCCGGGGACCCGGGCCGCCACCGTCAGGTGGATCGCCGTGACGGTGAACCCCGCCTCGAGCTTCTCGAGGGTGACCGCGGCCTGGGTGGAGATGCTCTCCGCCGTGAGGCCCGCCTCGGCGAGCTTGCCCGACAGCGCCATCGAGAAGCAGCCCGCGTGCGCGGCCGCGATGAGCTCCTCCGGGTTCGTGCCCTTCTCCTCGCCGAAGCGCGTCGCGAAGCCGTAGGGACGGTTGACGAGCGCGCCGCTCTCCGTCGAGATCAGTCCCTTGCCGTCCTTGAGTCCTCCCACCCAGACCGCGGAAGCGTTCCGTTTCATGTCATTTCTCCTGTTTGAGCTTGCGCGGCAGGGCGTCGATCTTCGCCGCGAGGATGAAATCGTTCATAGACAGCCCGCCGATCGCGTGCGTCGAGAGCTCGACGACGAGGTTCCGGTAGCCGGTCAGGTGCAGGTCGGGATGATGCCCCTCGGACTCCGCCTCCTGCGCGACGTCGTGGATGAACTCGATCGCGGCGGGGAAGTCCAGCATCGAGAGCTCCAGGCGCAAGGCCTTGCCCCCGGACAGCTTCCAGCCCGGGATCTTCGACAGGAGCCTCTTGGCTTCCTTCACCGGCATGGGCTTGGCCCCGCCTTCGCAGGGGACGCACTTCTTCGTCAGGAGTTCGTTCATGACGGCATCTTAGCCCGTCCGCGGCGGCCGGCGCAATGGCGCCGGCGTGAGGTTATTGTGTGCTAGTCGCAAAACGAGAGCTCGAGCTTCCGGGGCCCGGACCTCGTCTTGCGCGCCGCGTCGCGCAGCGCGTCCCGCAGGCTCTCCTCGACGACGGGATGGTAGAACGGCATCTCCAGCATCTCGAAGACCGTCAGGCGCGCCTGCAGCGCCCAGGCCATCAGGTGCCCGAGGTGCTCCGCGGCGGGGCCGATCATCTCCGCGCCGAGGAACAGGCCGTCGGCCTTGCCGGCGTAGACGTGCAGCAGGCCCCGGTTGGCGCCCATGATCAGGGCGCGTCCTTGACGTTCGAAGCTCGCCTCTCCGGCGACGAAGGCCCCCCGCTCGAGCGCGGACCAGGCCGCTCCGACCTGCGCCAGGCCGGGGTCGGTGAACGTGAGGGAGAGGGGCGCGCGGCGGACGAAGCAGCGGGTCCGGCGATGGACGCTGTTGTAGCCGGCGATGCGGCCGTCGTCGGCGGCCTCGTGCAGGACCGGGCGCCGGACGCTGGCGTCGCCCGCGAGATAGATAGGGAAGCCCCGCACCCGCATCGTCCCGGCGTCGAACTCGGGAAGGCCGTCCTCGTCGAGCGCGACGCCGAGCGCTTCGAGGCCGAGGGCCTCCAGGTTCGGACGCCGGCCCAGGCTCGCCAGGATCAGGTCGCGAGCGTACGCGCGCCCGCCGGACCGGACCTCGACCGCGCCGCGGCCGAGACGCAAGGGGAATTCCCGCGAGAAGACGCGGACGGCGCAGGCGTTGACGGCGGGATCGGTGAGCGCGCCCAGGTTCCGGGAGCGGTCGAAGGCCGCGACGTCGCAGCCCAGCCGGGACAGCGCCTGCCCGATCTCCAGCCCCACGGGCCCGAGGCCGACGACCCCGATCCGCTCCGGAAGGTCCTCGAGCTCGAAGAGGGCGTCGGTCGTGACGACGCGGTCTCCTAGGGCGAGGAACTCCTTCGGCACCACGGGGCGGGAGCCCGTCGCCAGGATCACGCGCTTGGCGAGGAACTCCCGGTTCCCGACGCGCAGCGCGCCCGGGCCGATGAAGCGGGCGCGTCCCCGCACCAGGCGCGCGGACGGAGGCGAGCGTCGCCGGGATGCCGCCGCGGGCTTTTTTCCCGCCGTGGACGTCGTTGGCGGCCTGGATCAAGGCCTTCGAGGGCATGCAGCCCACGCGCGCGCACGTCGTGCCGAGCGGGCCGTCCTCGGCGACGATGAAGGCGTTCGTCTCCTTGCGGACCTCGCGCAGCGCGGAAAGCCCGGCGGTCCCGGCCCCGATGCTGGCGACGTCTATTCTCTCGACCACGCCCCGTGGAGCGGCTACTCTCCGCCGATCGTGTCGTCCATGTCGGGGTCGACCATGCCCGCCTCCACGGACGAGCGCGAGTTCCCGCGGAAGTCCTCCGGCTGAACCTCGTTGAACGAGTCGGTCAGTTCCTTGTCGAACGCCTCGTCCGGCCGGCGCGTCACGCCTCCGGCCAGGTCCAGGTCCGCGATGTCCAAAGTCTTTCGGGTGAGAGGGATCATACCCACAGTGTAGCCCCCTCCGCGTCCGGATGCAGTGGACGGCGCGTCAATCTTTGTTATCCGAGGCGTGACGCGTCCGACATGGTTTTTTCCCGGCGCCGGCGTTAAGCTGACTCCAACGAACCCGAGACCAGAAATGTCGGGACCAGCCCCCGGGCTTGCGCTCGGGGGCTTCGCGTCTTCAGGCGGCGACCCGCCTCAGGACCTCGCGAAGCGTCTCGACGAGGAGGCGCGGCGTGAACGGCTTCTGGAGAAAGGGAGTACCGGGCTCGAGCACGCCGTGCCGGGCGATCACGTCGTCGGGATAGCCCGACATGTAGAGGATGCGCGTCTCGGGAGCGCGCGCGGCGATGCGCTCGGCTAGCGCGCGGCCGTTCATCCCGGGCATGATGATGTCGGTGAGGACGAGGTCGATCGGCCCCGAGCGAGCCTCCAGCAGGCGCAGCGCCTCCTCGCCGTCCGCCGCGGCCTCGACGCGGTAGCCCTGATCGAGCAGGCTGCGGCAGATCATCTTCCGGACGCCGTCCTCATCCTCGACGACCAATACCGTCTCCGACGCCTTCCCCCCCTCCGAGACGGCGGGGACGTCCGGCGCGTCGGGCATGCCGCCGGGCGCGAACGCGGGGAACTGGATGGTGAACCTCGTCCCGCGGCCGGGCGAGCTTGCGACCGCGATGTGCCCGCCGCTCTGGCTGACGATGCCGTAGACCGTGGCGAGGCCCAGGCCGGTCCCTTTCCCGACCGCCTTGGTCGTGAAGAACGGCTCGAAAGCGTGCGCCAGGACTTCCGGATCCATCCCGGACCCTCCGTCGGTGACCTCGAGCATGACCGCCGGGACGCCGAGAGGAGAGGCGTCGGCCGCGACGTCGTCCGTCTCGATGACGAGCCTGCCGCCGTTGGGCATGGCGTCCCGGGCGTTGATGATCAAGTTCATGAGGACCTGGGCGATCTGGCCGGGGTCCGCCTTGATCCGGCCCACGCCGGGCTTCAGGCGCGTGACCACGTCGATGTCCTCGCGGATGAGGCAGCGCATCATGCCCTCCAGCCCCCCGATCACGTGATTGACGTCGACGACCTCGGGCTTGAGCACCTGCTTGCGGCTGAAGGCGAGGAGCTGGTGCGTCAGCGTCGCGGCGCGATCCGCCGATTTCTCGATCTCCTCCACGTCCCGGAACAACACGCCGTCCTTCGGGACCGCCCCTTTGAGGAAAGAGCAGTAGCCCTTCATCGCGGTGAGGATGTTGTTGAAATCGTGGGCGATGCCTCCCGCGAGCCGTCCCACGGCCTCCATCTTCTGCGATTGGCGCAGCCGCTCCTCGAGCTCATGGCGCTCGGTGACGTCCTGGAGGATGCCGATGAGTTTGATTGCCGCGCCGGCCTTGTCGCGGACCACGTCCGCCCTGGAGCGGACCCGGCGGACGGAGCCGTCGGGACGCACGATCCGGTACTCGATCTCGTAGGCGCTCACGCCGCGGATCGCCGACTCGCGCGCGCGGAGATACGGCGCGCGGTCGTCCGGATGGACCATATCGGCGAATCTCTCGAAGGTCGGCTCCGCTCCCGCGTCCAGTCCGAGTATCCGGAAGCACTCCTTCGACAATTTCACGCGGCCGCCGTCGAATCCGACCGCCCAACTGCCGATGTTGGCCGCCTCCTGAGCCTTCTCGAGGAAGGATTGGCTCTCCCAAAGGGCCTCCTTCGCCCGCCGCAGCTCGTCGAGGTCGCGCAGCATCTCCTGAGAAGTCAGCTCGAGGGAGCGCTCCAGCAAGGCCCGCTCCTCGTCCGCCTGCCGGTAGGCCGCGTCGACCGCGAGCAGGAACTCGTCCGTGGGAAGGGCGCGGTAGTGCTTCTTGAGCTGGCGGCTCAACAAGCTGTGCAGGTTCTCCATCTCAGGATTCCTTGAAGGTGGTGACCGTCATGGTCTGGTTGTGCAGCTCGCAGCGGCCTCCCGAGGAGAACGGGGCCAATTCCCCGTAGGAATAAAAGCCCGTCAACGCGGCGCGAGGACCGAGTATGCCCCGCACGCCCTCGACCTCCTCCTCGACGCGCTGGCCCAGGATCATCTTGCGTCCGACGCAGCTGATGAGGATGGCCAAGTCGGGATCGGCGGAGAACGGGGCCCGCACGCTCGCGCGCGCGGCGTCGACGGCGCCGTCGATGAGGCGGTCGACGTTGGCCTTCATCAGGCGCGCGTACGCGCCTTGGGGGATGTCGCCGCCGAAGATCATGCTCTGCTCGGACTCGTCGATCGACAGGACGGTCCGCACGACGCTCGCGTCCCCGTCCCGCGTCCGGAGCGCGAGAGGGAACAGGAGGGCCGCGGCCGGCAGCCCCAGGGCGTGCCTTCCCAGGTACTTCTTATAAAGGTCCAAGGCCGATCCTCCGTTGAGACGGTAGAGGACGTTCCCCTTCGACTCGGTGACGAGGCGCTCGGGCCCGAAAGGATCCCAGCCTCCGACGGAGCCGAAGCCCACGCGCAGCCCCGCCCCGTACAGGCCGAGGATGGCCACCGCCCCCTTCTCCGGCTGCCCTCCGTTCCAGAGGACCCGGGTGTCCTTCATCTGCGCGATATCGCCCGAGAGTCCTCCGGTGACGCTGACGCCGGCCGGCAGCACCGAGGAGAGACCCCGCGCGAGCTCGCTGCCGTTGGTCTTCAGCCCGTCGCTGAGCACGAAGGCGTGCACCAGGCCCTCCGGCTCGAGGGCGAGCGCCAAGCGGCGTCCGGCCTCCCGGCTGTCGCCGGCCTCGGAGAGCCGGATGACGTGTCCTTGGACGCGGGTGCCGTCGAAACGGACGGCCGTGAACGCGATCTCGCCGTCGCTGACGCCCGTGCCGTTGATCTCGCCGGCGGTCGAGCACCCCAGCAGGTGCGCCCGGGGATGCATGGCGCGCAGCTCGGCGATCCTGCCGCGGTCGGCGATCGCGGCGGTCGCGCCGAAGACGAAGACGATATCGGCGTCCAACGCCGTATCCCGCGCCCCGATGACCCACCCGCCGCTCGCGCTCCACCGGCCTTGCTCTATCTTCATCATCCTCCTCGGACTTTCCCGAAGAGGATAGCCGCTCCGTCCCGCATGCCCGTTTAGAGAACGCTTAATTTATTCTTCGGCGCGATGTAATTGTCATAATTTTTTGAACCGTTCACGATGGACCGCCCCCGCGCGAGCCGCCATAATGAGGCATGAGGATCCGCCAACCGGCTCCGAAGGCCACGGCCGCCCAGGAACGCCTGCGGATTCTTCTGTTGGAGGACGACCCGGACGACGCCGAGCTGATCCGGCACGCGCTCGCCGAGACCGCCCTGGGAGCCGACGTGCGCTGGAGCCGGACGCGGGAGGAGTTCGTCAAGGCGCTCGACGCCTATTCCCCCCATCTCGTCCTCTCGGATTACACCTTGATCGGCTTCAACGGGCCCGCCGCCCTGGCTCTCGTCCGGGAAAAGACGCCGGACATCCCGTTCATCCTGGTCTCCGGGACGATCGGAGAGGAGCTCGCAGTCGAGACGCTCAAGAGCGGCGCCACGGATTGCGTCATGAAGAACCATCTCGAGCGCCTCGAGCTCGTGCTGAACCGGGCGCTGCGGGAGCGGCGCGAACGGGAGGAGCGGCTCAAGGCCGAGGCGGCCCTTCGCGAGAGCCAGGCGAAGCTCCTGCAGTCGCAGAAGATGGAGGCCCTGGGCCGGCTGTCCGGCGGCGTGGCCCACGACTTCAACAACATCCTGACGGCCATCACCGGC